>JANNED010000049.1:0-3003 GCA_031388245.1 Variovorax sp. | reverse complement strand
GGGCTGGCTTTTTCTGATCGCATGGCGCGGCTTTGCCGTCAATGATGAGGGCGTGCCGTTTTTCGAGCTGAACGCTGGCTTCAATCTTTACTTGATCGTGGCCGCTGGCGCAACAGTGGTGGGCACGCTCTCTGCGCTCTTCCCCGCGCAGAGAGCAGCGCGGCTTGATCCAGCGATTGCTATTCGTGGATAAAGCCGCAGCCCGGAATACAGATGTTCCCAAGGGTGAACCTACCTTGCGGCTGGAGCGGATTCACAAGTCTTACGGCACAGGCACAGCGCACGAAACTGAGGTGTTGCATGGCATTGATCTCAAGCTCGCACGAGGAGAATTCGCCGCATTGATCGGGCCGTCAGGCTCAGGCAAAAGCACCTTGCTCAATATCATAGGCCTGCTGGATAAGCCCAGCGCTGGCAAGCTATTTTTGACAGGGCAAGAAGCGGAGACATTGCCCGACAAAGCGCTCACCAAGCTGCGCGCGCAAGCCATTGGCTTTGTCTTTCAGTTCCATAACCTGTTGCCTGCATTCACTGCCGTGGAGAATGTGATGCTGCCGCTGTTGGCCGCACAAGGCCGCCCCAATGCCGAGATGCGCGAGCGCGCTGAAGGTTTGATTGAACAGGTAGGTTTGAAAGAGTGGGGACATCACTTGGCCAATGATTTATCGGGCGGACAGCAGCAGCGCGTGGCGATTGCACGTGCACTGGTGATGCAACCCGCATTGGTACTAGCTGATGAGCCCACTGGTAATCTGGATACGGTGTCCGCAGACAATGTGTTCACCCTGATGCGCGAGGTCAGTACAGGTGGCACAGCATTCTTGATCGTGACGCATGATCCACGTCTTGCCGCCCGGTGTGACCGTGTGATTGAGCTGGTAGACGGGCGGATTCAGAAGGATGAAGCGATTGTTGCGACGCAGACTCCAGATAAGAAAATTTCATGAAAAATGAAACATTGCCGGCATAAATACTGCGCAAGATGCTATAAATTGTATAGCAATTACCGGCAACCAAGATGTGTTTCGTGCGACAGCGAACAGACGGCGCATCGCTAAATGCCCATGCTAGAGCTTGTTGGTCAGCAATTTGCGCCGACACACTTATCTAAGGCAAACATGGTGACTCGAAGACAGCTGATGGTTGCAGCCGGCGCTACGGGTGCTCCAATAATTCTTAATGCATGCTCAGGCAGCGGCATGACGTATGAACAGGCCGTGCAGCAGATATGGCAATTGCCAGCACCTGCTGAGCCCATCGCTGGCACTACGCAGGTTGCGCTGCCTATGCTGCGTGAGCTGGTACGTGTAGCGACTCTGGCGCCATCAAGCCACAACGCGCAATGCTGGCGGTTTACGATCTCAGATAAAAAAACTTCGAGCAGCGCTGAGACAATTGCAGGCTCATTGTGGATCGCTCCTGACTTGTCGCGCCGCTGCCCGGCTGTAGACCCTGATGACCATCACCTCTATATATCCTTAGGCTGCGCTGCCGAAAATCTGGCACAAGCAGCATTAGCGCATGGACTGATGGCGCGTGCGGTGCTGGGTGCTGCGGATGCCATTCAAATCACACTAGAGTCAACGCGGTCAGTGACATCGCCTCTTTATGCCGCCATTGCCCAAAGGCAAAGCACCCGAAGTGAGTTTGATGGGCAGGCTCTGTCCAGCGATGACTTGCGCTTGCTGCAAGCGTCTGGACAAAGCGCTGGTGTGCAATTGCTGCTCATCACTGAGAAGCCGCAAATCGAAAGCATTCTGGAGCAGGTGATCGCAGCCAATACCGCTCAGATGGCTGATCCTGCATTCGTTGAAGAGCTGAAAAGCTGGATTCGATTCAGTGATGCGCAGGCTGTGCAAACAGGTGATGGCCTGTTCTCTCGCGCTTCGGGCAATCCTAGCGGTCCGCCCTGGCTTGGTCGCATCGTGTTTCCCCTGCTTTTCAAAGCCAGCAGCGAAAACGACAAATACGCTAAACAAGTGCGCAGCAGCGCTGGCATTGCGGTGTTTGCGTCTGATGCGGTGGAGTCCGTCGATTCATTGACGAACAAAGCACAATGGGTAGCTACTGGACGCGCCTATCAGCGCTTTGCTTTGCAGGCCACAGCCTTGGGCATACGCACCGCTATGCTCAACCAGCCAGTGGAAGTTGTCAGTCAGCGCACGGCCTTCGCAGCATCGTTAGGCTTGGGTCAACGCCGCCCTGACTTAGTGGTGCGCTTTGGCCACGGGCCGCTGATGCCCCGCTCTCTGCGCAGGCCGGTAGATGCGGTTCTGATGACGACGGCGACATAATTTGGTTGCTCAATTGGGCGCATGTCCAAACGGCTGGAACTGCTGAAACGGTTGCATCCAGAAATGTAGGCAATGCAGAAATTTTAAGTGCCCTAGCGCACAGACTAGGCAGCCCAGCGTCGCTGATGATCTGCGCTTGACACTAACTCACGGAGCATTCGATGAAACCCCATAAACTTCAAACTGTAGTTCGCCTTTGTCTCATTCCTATGTTGTCGCTATGGCTCGCCTCGGCGGTTCATGCGCAAGGCACAACGCCGCCCGCCAGCATGCCGCACGGCCAAATGCACAAAGGCATGATGGGGTCTGACGACATGAAAAAGTCGATGATGATGGGCATGGACACCATGAACAAAATGCCAATGTCTGGCGACACCGACAAAGACTTCGCCATGATGATGAAAATTCATCACCAGCAAGCGGTTGACATGTCAGAAATGCAGTTAGCGAATGGAAAATCGCCCGAAATGAAAGCGATGGCCAAGCAGATCATCTCCGCACAGAAAAAAGAAATAGCCAAGTTTGACAAGTTCCTTGCCAAGCAGAAATAGTCACGTGAATGGTATGACCCTTCACAGCATGGCCCATCAGGCGAAGGACTCGCCCAACCAAGCCGCTGCACCTTTAAAGGATCCAGTCTGTGGCATGGCGGTGACGCCAGAGTCGCCTCACATGCTGGAACATGCTGGCAACCCGCTCTACTTTTGTA
>JANNED010000047.1:0-6971 GCA_031388245.1 Variovorax sp. | reverse complement strand
AGCGGCACACCTCGAGCAGCCGCAGCGTCTGTGCCTCGACGCCGTTGGCGGCGTCGATCACCATCAGCGCCGCATCCACCGCCGTGAGCACGCGATAGGTGTCTTCTGAGAAATCGCGGTGGCCGGGGGTATCGAGCAAGTTGATCACGTGATCCCGATACAGCATCTGCATCACGGAAGACGCGACAGAAATACCGCGCTGCTTTTCAATCTCCATCCAGTCACTGGTGGCATGGCGCGTTGCCTTGCGCGCCTTGACTGAGCCCGCAATATGAATCGCACCCGAGAACAGCAAGAGCTTTTCAGTGAGCGTGGTTTTGCCCGCATCGGGGTGCGAGATGATGGCAAAGGTGCGGCGGCGGCGGGTTTCGGTAGAGAGAGTCACGATGCTAATTTTTCTTCAGATGCTGTGGAATGTCGCTGGCTTGGTGCAATAGGCGAATGATGTCGATACTGTCACTGCGTTCGACGTAGAACACCGAATAAGGGAATTGATCCAAGAGCCAAAAACGCAGTCCTTTGATGTCGCTGCGTTTGGCGTATCGCGGTGAGCCAGTGCCGGGGAGGTTTGCAATGTGTAAAAAAGCGGCGTTGATTTCTTCAAGTAAGCGCTCTGCCAAGTCAGCATCTGCTTTATCAAGGTCATGCGCGATTGCTTGTTCAATATTCTGTGATGCCTGCTGCGTTCTAAGGCTTGCTTCAAGCGGCAAGCTTTCGTTTCACTTTACCGCTGTGCGGCTTCTGAATCTTATCCAGCAATTGCCCGCGAAGCTCTGACCACGGGCGTGGATCAGCGCCAGACCCCAAACCCTCCTCAATCAAGGATTTAAAGCGCTCCTCAGAAGCACGCTCCTCATCCCGGCGAATCAAATCGCGCATGTATTCGCTGGCGGAGCTGTAGCCGCGCTTGGCAATGCGCGTGTCTACAAACGATTTCAAATCGCCTGTGAGAGAGATGTTCATGGTGACGGTGGTCATGCTTGTATTTTAGCTTTCTTGGCAAGCTTTGCCAATAGATTGGCCAGACTTCTGATGTCGTTGAGCTCTTGCGCAATCTCGATGCTTCTCGGCGAGACGCTTTTCAGAGCTATAATCGTAGGCTTACCTTCTTTCGGGTCGGTAAATCAGACCGCTGAGCTTGGATGGCCTAATTGCGATTCATGCGGCAGCGAGGTGCGGCGGGAGCCGTTTATTTTTTAGGAGTGCTTTATATGGCACGCGTCTGTGACGTAACGGGCAAAAAGCCCATGGTCGGAAACAATGTTTCCCATGCCAACAACAAAACCAAGCGCCGGTTCTTACCGAATCTGCACTATCGCCGTTTTTTCGTTGAAAGCGAAAACAAGTGGGTGCGTCTGCGCGTGACCAACGCTGCATTGCGCCTGATTGACAAAAACGGCATTGATGCCGTGCTCGCAGACCTGCGCGCACGCGGCCAAGCATAAGGAGCGCGAACCATGGCAAGCAAAGGCGGACGCGAAAAAATCAAGCTGCAGTCCACAGCAGACACCGGTCATTTCTACACGACCACAAAAAACAAAAAAACCATGCCCGAGAAAATGACGATCATGAAATTTGATCCAAAAGCTCGCAAGCATGTGGAATACAAAGAAGTCAAGCTGAAATAAGCTGCTCTTTCATTCCTCAAAAAGCCGCCCTGCTGCACAGCTTGGCGGCTTTTTAATGGGCATCTTGAGTTCGCTTATCGTTTGAAGCTGCATCTTATGTGCGCCATTTAGCGCACACGACGTTGATGCCTGTGCGGCGAGCTTACAGCTAATCTTTCAGCGAGAAAATCGACGAACGCGCGTGATTTTGCGCTTTGTAATCTGGAGGTGGTGAGCGCTTGGATCGGCAGCGCTGGTATGCGCCATTCAGGCAAGACGCGCAGCAAGTGCCCTTGCACCACAGAATCCGTGACGAGCGAAAAAGCCAGCGGCGTGATGCCCATGGCACGTTCGGCCAGTTGGCGCATCAAGCTTTGATTGTTGAGCTTGAATCTACCGCTGACGGGCACCTTGATGGATGCACCGTCGTTGGTTTCTAAGTGCCAAGTGGTGACGCTGTCTTCGCTGCGCATCATGACGCAATCATGTTGGCTTAAATCTTGAGGTTGCTGAGGCTGGCCGCGCAATTCAAGGTAGACAGGCGATGCAAAAAGTGCCATCTCTACCGTGCCTAATTTCTTGACAATCAGTTTGTCATCACGCACCTCGCCCAAGCGAATCGCCACATCGATTTTGTTCGACATCAGATCCACATGGCGCGACGACAGATCCAAATCTAAGGCAATGCCCGGATACTGGCGCGCAAAATCAGGCAGCAAAGGCCCAATGATCGTGACACCCAAATCCACAGGCATAGAAACACGCAGATTGCCCGCTGGCCGCGCAGCCAAGTCACGCAGGGCTTGCTGCGCCAACAATGCCTCGTCTACCAGATGGCCGCAACGCTCAAGATAGCGTTGCCCGGCTTCGGTAAGCTCGACGCGGCGAGTGGTGCGGTCAAACAAGCGAACCCCGAAATCACGCTCCATCGCTGCAATGCGCCGCGAGAGCGTGGCACCTGGCACCCCCAGCGCCTCACTCGCTCGGCTGTAATTGCCGGTGCGTGCGACGGCGACAAAAAGCATCATGTCGTGCAGCAATTCAGGCTTGTTCATGCGCTCTATATTAATCCATGAATGGAATAGTCTTATCCGATTTTCATGGCTTGATCTTTCTATGGATGAGTTGAAAATCAAGCGACATCATCATTTTCAGGAAACAACATGATTCGTCGTCAAGCCTTCATCGCCACCGCACTCTCTTTAGCAGCAATTTTTTCTGTACCGCATGCATCTGCGCAGCCCAAGCCCGCGCTTGAGGGCACGACGATTGTGATTCCGCTCAATGCGATCGGCGCGTCACGCGAAGCCTCCGTGAAATCCATGCAAGCCATTGCTGCGGTGATCCGCAAGCAGCCGGGTTTGATCGATGAGGTGTTGATGGAGCATAAAAATCCGGCTAACAAGCCCAGCCATGTGCATGTGATGCGCTGGCGCGATATGAAAAACTGGGAGGTTGTGATCGTCAATCCAGAGTTTCAAAAAGCTCTGCAAGCGCATGCAACAACGGTTCAGGTGCAAGACGCAGCGGGTGTTTACACGCCGGTCAAGTAATACTGCAATTCAGGGCTTTCCGTTACGTTTTTGAAAAGAGCAAATGATGGCGCTTTCAATCGACAAAATAGGCATTCCTAGCATCGTCAAGATGTTTACAGTGCTGCTGATCTTGGCGGGTCTGTTTTTTGCCTATGTTTTCAGCTTTAACCCGGGCTTGGCATTTCCCGGCGCAAAAATTCATGATTATTCATCTCAATTGGGCTTCATGAGCACGGGCGTGCGCGTGCTTGGAAGTGTGGTGGGGCTTGCCATTGCACTGGCGCTCAATAGCCCGCGTTTGCTGCTCTTGATGCTGATCACACGGCTGGTGATTGAAGTGGGGGATATCGCCGTGGGTTTCGCAACGGGTGGCACGCTCGGCAACACCATCATGATTGGCATCATTGCAGCGCTTGAATTGCTTGCGATTCTGAAGCTGCTCCAAGTCATTCGCCAAGAGCGTGCTTAAAGTGCTTCACTGCTTGTGCAGTCAAGTTTTCTTGCGAGGCATTCGGTTTTGGTCGTGATCATTTCGTAGGCTAGCATCCTGAATACACCGCGAACTTGCGCCAGGCCTCATCGCGCGAACACGGCTCGCCATAGGGGCGCGAGACCTCCGAGGCAAAAAACGCTGCCATCGGCTCAAAGTCTGTATTTTGAAAAGCGCGCAGCAGCAGCCGAGGTGATTCAAAGTTTGGAACAGGGGTCATGGCGCGATGAGCTGTGTGCAGGTGCGCTGCACCCAGAGATTTATTTTTCCAAAGCTTCCTGAGCCAAAAGCTGCTTGTATTCCTCATATGCCACAGGATCGGAGTTGGCCCGAGACAGCAGCTCGGTCTTGCGCACTTGCAGAGCTTTTCTGCGCAACTCTTTCATGATGCTGGTGAGCTCCTGAGGATCGTTTTCAATGTCTTCTGGCACGGCTTGCACCAATTTGCGCAGCCAAGCCTCCTGCGAGCTGCTCTGCAAGGCAATCGACAGCGCTGCCCAAGGCTGGGGGCCATGCTCTTGGCTTTGAGCATCAAGCCATCTGAAGGCCGCGCCATGCGGCGGCGCAAGCTCACAAAGCATGTGGTGATCGCTGCTGGACAGGTGCTCCCAGGCGTGTGCATCGAGCAGGGCGATTTGCAGCAGGCGATCAGCTCGGCTGGGTGGTGCGTTGCGGCCCACGGGGCTGCCCGGGATGCGGCTGCTGGCCTGATCGCTGTAGCTCTTTCGGCTGAAACTGTTTGAAGAAAATGCAGCTTCGCTGGCGTATTCATGGCGTGAGCTGCTTCCTTTTTGATAGCGACCGCCAGCCGCGGGTTTGTTGTATGTTGGCACGGGTGCAGGCTTCCAAAGATCAGCAAGCTCTCGCTCGTCAATGCCGATCAAACCAGCAAGCTCGCGCAAGAGCTGCTTTTTCAACGCACCCTCGGGCAGGGCTGTCCACATTGGTTTGGCGTTTGCTGCCAAGTGCGCCCTGCCTTCGGCGGTGTCAACTTCCAAGCCTTCTCGCGCCGCATCAATCAAAGCCACTGACAGTGGCTTGGCGCTGCCCACAAAGCGCAGGAAAGCCTCGGTGCCGTGTTCGCGGATATAGCTGTCTGGATCGTGCTCTTTGGGTAGCGTTAAAAATTTCACGCTGCGGGTGTCTGTCGCATACGGAATCGCCACACTCAGAGCCTTGGTTGACGCACGCTGACCAGCGCCATCGCCGTCGAATGAAAACACCACGCTGTCTGTGAAGCGAAAGAGCTTCTGCACATGATCCGGCGTGCAGGCTGTGCCCAGTGTGGCCACGGCGTTGGGGAAGCCCAACTGCGCCAGCGCCACCACATCCATATAGCCTTCCGTCACGAGCACATAGCCTGCTTTTTGTAGACTCTCGCGCGCTTCAAACAAGCCATACAGCTCGCGCCCTTTGCTGAACACAGGGGTCTCGGGTGAATTCAAATACTTGGGCTCGCCTTTGTCGAGCACGCGGCCCCCAAAGCCAATCGTCTCGCCTTTGACGTTGCGGATGGGAAACATGACACGATCGCGGAAACGATCGTATTTGCGTTTCTCGGAAGCTGGGTTATTTTCATCTTCCAGCCGCTCAATCACCATGCCGCTTTCCACCAGCAGTGGATCGTCATAATCTGGAAAGACACCCGCTAAAAAGCGATAGCCCTCGGGCGCGTAGCCCAAGCCGTATTTCAATGCAATCTCGCCGGAGAGCCCGCGCCCTTTGAAATATTTCACACCCCGCTCGGTGGCTTTGAGCTGTTTGCGATAGGCCTCGGCAGCTTTTTCCAGCAGCTCATTGATGGTGGTCTGCCGCGTGCGCATCTGCGCATCACGAGCCCTGTCCTGCGGGCTGCGCTCATCTTCTGGCACAGGCAGGCCCAAGTTTTGTGCGAGATCTTTCACCGCCTCCATGAAGCTCATGCCCTGAAATTCCATCATGAAGCTCAGCACATTGCCATTTTTGCCGCAGCCAAAGCAGTGATAAAACTGCTTGGTTGGGCTCACAGAAAACGAGGGTGATTTTTCACCATGAAAGGGGCACAGCCCCATGAAATTCGCCCCCCCTTTTTTAAGCTGCACATGCCGCCCCACCACATCCACCACATCTGCGCGGGCGACGAGCTCTTGGATAAAACTGTTGGGGATGGCCATATCGGCAGAAAATGGTGCGCTATGTATTTAGTAGCAAACTATGTAGATATAGTGCTGGCAAACAGCACTTTTGATCAATAATTTGCAAAAAAGGCATCAATGTTTCTTTTTCGGCGATGCCAATGCTTTTTTGCCGCCGCGTTTGCTTTTAACCACGGGTTTTCTGCTTTGGCTTGCTTTGGATTTTGCCTTGGCTGGCACATACATCACCACCGCTTGATTGGCTTTCAAGCTCGCGTTGGCGCTGAGCTTGTTCCACTGCGCCACTTGCGCGCTGCTCACACGGTAGCGCCCCGCTAGGCTCGCCACCGTATCGCCTTTGCGAGCTTTGACCGTGGTCTTGCGCAACACCTGCTCGGGAGACAGCGCAATTTGCGCATTGTCGGCCACGTGCGCCGAGACATCTTGCTCCATGCGAGCGCTGCGCGGCACGAGCAGGGTGGAGCCGGCCTTGATCAGCATGCGTGGTGGAATGTTGTTGACGCTGCGAAACTGCGCCTCGTCCATGCCCACACGCTTGGCAACTTCTGCCGCCTTCATGGTAGCGGGCACGCGCCAGGCCGTCCAGCTGGCTGCTTGGCCACGATGGCTTTGCAAATTGCGGATAAACACATCAGCATTGTCCCAAGGCAGCAAAATTTGCGGCGTACCGGAGGCGAGCATCACGGGCTTGTTGGCTGAAGGATTCAAGGCGCGAAAATCATCGACTTTCATCTCAGCCAAGCGTGCTGCGAGCTGCACATCCATATCGCGAGACAGGCTCACAGACTGAAAATAGGGGTGGTTGGCGATCTGCGGCAGCTGTGCATTGAATCGCGCCGGATCGGCCACGATGTTTTTCATGGCTTGCAGCTTGGGCACGTAATAGCGCGTCTCATTGGGCATGTTCAAGTCAGAGTAGCTGGTGCCCAGGCCTGCTCTTTGATTTTTTGCAATGGCCCGGCCGACCGAGCCTTCGCCCCAGTTGTAGGCAGCTAAAGCCAAATGCCAATCGCCAAACATGCCGTAGAGTTTTTGCAAATAATCCAAAGCAGCGCGGGTCGATTGCAAGACATCACGGCGGTCATCGCGAAAAGCGTTTTGCTTCAAATCAAAAAACTTGCCCGTGCTCGGGATGAACTGCCACATGCCCGCAGCTTTTGCGCTGGAGACAGCTTGCGGATTGAAGGCCGATTCAATGAAGGGC
>JANNED010000041.1:0-16355 GCA_031388245.1 Variovorax sp. | reverse complement strand
TGAAAGAAGACCAGGGCCAGAACACCTGCATTTTCTCGACCGAGTTCAGCCTGAAGGTGATGGGCGACATTGCCGAGTATTTTGTCCACCACAATGTGCGCAATTTTTACTCGGTGAGTATCTCGGGCTACCACATTGCCGAGGCCGGCGCCAACCCGATCAGCCAGTTGGCCTTCACGCTCAGCAATGGTTTTACGTTTGTCGAGGCCTATCTGGCGCGCGGCATGCACATTGATGATTTTGCGCCCAACCTGAGCTTTTTCTTCAGCAACGGCATGGACCCTGAATACACCGTGCTCGGCCGGGTGGCGCGGCGGATATGGGCGGTGGCGATGCGCGACAAATACGGCGCCAATGAACGATCACAGAAACTGAAATACCACGTCCAGACGAGCGGGCGCTCACTTCACGCACAGGAAATCCAGTTCAACGACATCCGCACCACCTTGCAGGCATTGATTGCGATTTACGACAACTGCAACAGCCTGCACACCAACGCATTTGACGAGGCCATCACCACGCCCACCGAAGAATCAGTGCGTCGCGCCATGGCGATCCAGCTCATCATCAACCGCGAATGGGGCTTGGCGAAAAACGAAAATCCTTCGCAAGGCTCATTCATCATCGACGAGTTAACAGAGTTGCTAGAAGAAGCCGTGCTCACAGAATTTGAGCGCATCAGCGAACGCGGCGGCGTGCTCGGCGCGATGGAAACGGGTTATCAACGCGGCAAGATTCAGGACGAATCCATGCACTACGAAATGCTCAAACACACTGGCGAGCTCCCCATCATCGGCGTCAACACCTTCCGCAATCCGCATGGCGATTTGACCCCCGAAACCTTGGAGCTTGCCCGCAGCACGGAAGAGGAAAAGCAAAGCCAGCTCAAGCGCTTAAATGATTTCCACGCCCTTCACGCCAAGCACTCTCCCGCCATGCTCAAACGCCTGCAACAAGCCGTGATCGACGATCGCAATGTGTTTGAAGTGCTGATGGATGCCGTGCGCGTGTGTTCGCTGGGGCAGATTACGAATGCGCTGTTTGAAGTGGGTGGGCAGTATCGAAGGAATATGTGAGCTTGATCACTTCATCATGCTCACAAAGATAGCTGTCAACACGTGACGTTCTGTCACGTGTTGACTTTGATCGCTGAAGCGCAGCGTGAGCGGTAAACATCGTGCACACGAACCAAGTTCAATCTAAACCCACTTTGCGATTCGTCCAATCGACGTGTTGCGTGAATACGGCTTCCATCTTGTCGAGCAGTTGCATTTCAGATGCAGTGATTTTTTCGTCGCTCAACAATTCTTTTTTGACTTTTACCCAAGTTGGCAAAATGCTTTGTGCCATTTTCATGAGCGCCTTGCGTACGGGTTTGAAGCCGAAACCGCAGTCTTCGCACCATTCTTGCCATGCGTTGATGTTCACCTCTTCAAAAGTTTCGGCATCGCCGATGCGAAGGGCAAGGCCTTCATCGCCATAAGCTCGTACGTTAAGCAGATCGTAGAACGGAGCCAGGCGGATGCCTTCAGAGCCGATCAATACAGAGATATTTTTGCCATGTGCATCGGCATTGCCAATCAGAAAGTTGAACATCACCCAGCGCTGCACTTGCAGCATGTCTGCGCCTTTAATTTGCAGATCGCGCAAAGCAGTAAAAATAAGAGGCAGGCTCACTAATCTCGCAACGCGCTCGTACTTCCAACCAGGACCGATACCCAAAATTTGGCAACCGTCGATCTGATGCTTACAAATGATGTTGCCATCAACTTCGATGCGGTCATAGCGTTCCACAATGAATGCTGTTTCGGGAACGCGTACAAGCCATACATTTGGCACGGGAAGCTTCATTGCTCGCGCTAATTTCATGCATGCGCATTCGTTGATTGCGCTAGGCTGGTAGCGCGGCTGCAAGCTGTCCGGCTTGAGAATATGCGTTGATGGCGTAGCGCCCATGCTTTCGAAAAACTGTGTTGCTTTTTTAGCTTTTGCAGGAATGTAGCGCAAGCCCATCTTGGGCTGTGCTCCTGCGATAGACATGGAGGTGTGGTGTTGATTGCTCAAGAGCAGGGGCATCCTGCGCTCACGCTGTGCGTTGAGGCGTGTTTCCAAATCAATCAAACCTAAGTCTTGATACTGCTGTGCTGCACTGGGTGCTTCACCCTCTGGCAAGATGGATAAGATCCCTGGCAACTCCTGACCAAGTGCGCCCATGATGTCAAGCGTTTCTGCGTTGCGTAGCTGCAGCACTGACAGGATATCTTCCAGAGAGTCACCCTCCGGCAGCAGATTTTCAAAGAATACTTTGACTGAATGCCCACGAAATTCGCCGTTTTGAAGCGGGAATTGCGGCGCTAGTTTGAAGCAACCCGGCTGAGCTAACCATTGCTCGTCGTATTGCAAAAAATATTCGCCAGCGCTATGACCGAACCAAGCCATGGGACGAAGATTGGCCCAGAGACGCAAGCGGATCATGCTGAGCCTTTTGCTTGTGGAGTTGGGCTCCTTTCCGCTAGCGCCGTTGCTGCCTGAATCCCATAGCTCTTTGTTTCAGGCCAAATGGGCGCTTGATGGGTATTCAATGTCCAGCGTAGGCCGAGAGCTGCGCATAGTTGTTGTAGTTTTCCAAAGGTGCATCTACCGGCATCAAGCTCTGCATCTCTGATAAATGATGTGCTGACCTTAGCCAGGCTGGCCAACTCTTCACGAGACAGGTCTTGCTCTTGGCGAGTTCGTAGCAGTAACTGCGAAAGATTGTCCATTGGGTTCATAAAATTGACCTCATGAGATCAATTTTATAAGATTTATCGAAAAAATATCGTTTTTTGTTCTCATTAGGTCAATTAGTTCAAACTAACTGGCCAATACTGATAAAAGCTCTATCGATTAACTGGTTAATTGAATATATTGCTCTCATAGCAACAAATATCTCAATACTCATTGATTTTTCTAGTAATTTGATCTTTCGAGGTCAAATTATGCTCTTCAATACCTCACTGTTGCCGCATAAACGGCAAATTCAGCAGCAAATTCTGCGGTTTGAGCTTCAAGGTGCCTTGCTCGTTCATCGCCAAGCCAAGGTACGTGGGTTTGTCGCGCATGTCGTGCTGGCAATCTGCGGGGTCGAGAAAATCTAGGCGGAAGAGGGTGATGAGGCGTTTGAGTTGGGCCTCGGGCACGCTTTGCTGGGCATACAAAGTATTGAGGATGCTGCTGGATTCAGTGTCTAGGCCGGTGTGCCAGCGCCACTGAGGATCTTCTATTTTGGCTAAGGGCGTGATGCGCACTTCGGCGGCCTTGAAATGCTTGATCCAAAGTTTCAGGACGCGACTCAGGGCTACGAGGCCGCTGTCTTTGCGGGCGAGGCGAATTTCAAAGCTGTGGTTGGCTGCGCCAACTTGGGATGCTTGCTCGTGGGTGAGGTCGAGCAGCCAATTGTGGTGATAGCTAGGCTGCGTGAGTTGCTCTTGGAATGTGAGTGCGTGCTCTGCGTTCAAGATCCGCAGGGTTTGCGACTCGCTGCCTGCCACCTGCATTTTGTTTTGTAGCAGGAAGCGGCCCAGATCGCCCAAACCACCGGTATCGCGCTGGGTATCGAGTGTTTCTTGATCGCCGCTGATGATGCGACCCTCAAACACGGTGATGCGCTGGGGGCGATAGAGCAGCTCGGCAGCGCGGTGGACAAATGGATCAGTTTCGCCGGCCAATACATCGCTCAGGATGTGCTGCACGGCAATGTCGACGAAGAGCGGGGCTAATGTGATGTTGCCTTGCGCGAAAAGCTGCGCATACCAAGCGGATAAGTTGCCGGCGGCCACAACGCCATCGCGGAATTGCAGGAGCATGGCGTAGTTGGCTCGCGCATCCTCATCGCGAATGGCGGCGAGCTCTTCGGGCTTGACCGTACGCAGAGGCTTCAATGCGAGCGCGTCATGCAAGCGGCGCTCGTCGCGGCAGGATTCGGGCACGAGCGCTAGCTCAGGCCGTGCGAGCAAGTCTTGCCAGAAAGCCTCTGAAGGCAGGTTATTTTGCATTTTTATAAGCGAAATGAGCAGTTAGCCGGCATAGAATATGCGTAGAGTGCTATGAAATTTATAGTATTCAGCAGATGATCAAGCAAGCGCCTCTTGCCGCTCCAAGCAGGCCAGCAGCTCATCATCAATCTGTATTTGCCGCTGCGCCAGTTGCGCGGCTAGCGCAGGATCGTGGGCGTACAGCTTGCCGCTTGAAAGTTGATTTTGTAGGGTTTGCAGCTCGGTTTCCAGTGCTTTCATCTTTGCAGGAATAGCATCGAATTCGCGTTGCTCTTTGAAGCTGAGCTTGCGGGCTTTCTTGGGCAGAGCAGCTGGGGTAGAAACGGTTTGCTCTGAATTTGATAGCTGTTCGCGCTTATTCTCTGCCGGCTGCTGGCCGATTTGGCTTGATTTTTTGCCTTCTTTAGCATCCGAGGCATCGCGAATGCGCTGCGCCCGCTCGCGCTGCGTCATCCAATCTTGCACGCTGCCTTCGTATTCGCGCCATTGGCCGGGCGATTCGTCGCCTTCCCAAGCCACGATGCTGGTGGCCACGTTATCGACGAAAGCGCGATCGTGGCTCACAAGGAAAACTGTGCCGCTGTAGTCTTGCAGCATTTCTTCTAAGAGTTCCAGCGTGTCAATGTCCAAATCATTGGTAGGCTCATCAAGCACGAGCACATTGGCTGGCCGCGCAAACAGACGCGCCATGAGCAAGCGGCTGCGCTCGCCGCCAGAGAGGCTTTTGACGGGGGAGAGCGAGCGAGCCGGGCTGAAGAGGAAATCTTGCAGATAGCTTTTCACATGCTTGCGTTGCCCATTGATCTCAATCCATTCGCTGCCGGGGCTGATGAAATCTTCTAGGGTTGCCTCTAAATTGAGGCTGTCGCGCATCTGGTCAAAGTAAGCGACTTGTAAATTCGAGCCTTGGCGCACTTTGCCTGAATCGGCCTTGAGCTCGCCCAAAATCATTTTGAGTAAAGTCGTTTTGCCTGCACCATTTGGCCCGAGCAGCGCGACCTTATCGCCGCGCATGATGGTGTTGGTAAAGCCCTTGACCAAGATTTTTTCGCCATAAGCTTTGCAAGCGTCTTCCAGCTCCGCCACCAATTTTCCGCTGCGCTCGCCGGCATCCAATTCAAGCTTCACACGCCCTTGCACATTGCGCCGCGCCGCATGCTGGCTGCGCAGCTCTTGCAGCCGCGTGATGCGGGCAGTCGCCCGTGTGCGGCGCGCTTTCACGCCTTGGCGGATCCAAATCTCTTCTTGCGAGAGCACTTTGTCAAACTTCGCGTTCACGATGGCCTCTTGCGCCAGCTCATCGGCTTTCTGCGTCACGTAAGCCGCAAAATTACCAAAATAGCTGCGCAAGCGACCCCGATCAAGCTCGACGATGCGCGTGCATACGGCATCAAGAAAAGCGCGATCATGGCTGATGGTGACGACTGCGCCGGCAAAGCTATTGAGCAGCTCTTGCAGCCACAGAATGCTGTTTAAATCCAAATGGTTGGTCGGCTCATCCAGCAGCAAGACTTCTGGCCGTGCCACCAAAGCTTGGGCGAGTGCCACGCGCTTTTTCATACCGCCGGAGAGCTGCGAAATTTTGGATTCAGGGTTGAGCGAGAGCCGCTCAATCGTCTCGCCCACGCGTTGCTCCCAATTCCAGCCATCCAAATGCTCAATCTCCGCTTGTAGCGCGTCCAGATCGCCTTCGCCAGTGGAATACAGATCAATCAGCTCCTTAGCCCGCGCTATTCCCTCACTGACTGCTTCAAAAATAGTAGCGTCGCCGTCGAGCGGCGGCTCTTGCGCCACATAGACAATGCGCACGCCGCCTTGCACAATCAGCTCGCCATCATCGGGCTTCTCCAGCCGCGCGATGATCTTGAGCATGGAAGATTTGCCTGTGCCGTTGCGGCCAATCAGGCCGACTCTTTCGCCGGACTCTAGAGAAAAATCTGTGTGATCGAGGAGCGCGACGTGGCCGAAGGCCAATTGCGCGTTTTGGAGAGAAATGAGAGCCATGAGTAAGTTTTACCGTAACCCTTGATTGTCGTTGATGCTCGTGAGGGTTTTGAAAATTCAGTTTCGGAACGCGAAAGTTACGCAAAAGTCGCGAAAGAAAACCAAATTTCGGCTGTTTCTTTTGCATTTTTCGCGTAACTTTCGCGTCTTTCGCGTTCGGTATTGAATTTGCCTTTTTCTTCGAGCGTAATCGCTAGAATGAAAACACGATGCGTGTGGTTTGCTGAACCTTGGAATCAGCCGTATCCGCCGCGATCAGGAGACTCTCATGGCCTACAACGATTTTTCTACCGACCACCTCTGGCTGCCCTTTACGCCCAACCGCAGCTTCAACAAGTCGCCGCGCATCATGGTGGCGGCCAGCGGCATGCATTTCACCACGCACGATGGCCGCCAGGTGGTCGATGGTATTTCTAGCCTGTGGTGTGTGGCAGCTGGGCACAACCGCAAGCCGATCAACGAAGCGATCAAAAAGCAACTTGATACGCTGGACTACTCCACTGCTTTCAACGCTGCCAACGATCAAGCATTCATCGCCGCAGAAATGATTGCAGCCATGTGCCCCGGTGATTTGAACAAGGTGTTGTTTTGCAACTCCGGTTCAGAAGCGGCAGACACGTCGATGAAAGTGGCACTGGCCTACCACCGCGCCCGGGGTGAGGGTCACCGCACAATGTTCATTGGCCGCGAGCGGGGCTACCACGGCGTGGGCTTTGGCGGTATGAGCGTGGGCGGCATTCCGGCCAATCGCAAGGTGTATGGCGGCAATTTGCTGCCCCGCGTCGATCACATGCGCTTCAGCCATGATGCCAGCACCATGCATTACAACGGCCAAGCGCCGCAGACCGATACGGATTTTTTAGACGATCTGGAAAAGCGCATCTTGCCGCTGCACGATGCGAGCAATGTGGCCGCGATCATTGTGGAGCCTATTGCCGGCAGCGCGGGCTGGTATGTGCCGCCGATGGATTATTTGAAGCGCTTGCGCGCCATGTGCGACAAACACGGCATCCTGCTGATTTTTGATGAGGTGATCACCGGCTTTGGTCGCTTGGGTGTGAATTTTGGCGCGGATTATTTCGGTGTGGTGCCTGACATGCTCAACTTTGCCAAATGCGTCACCAATGGCGTGTTTCCGCTGGGCGGTGTGGTGTGCCGCCAGGGCGTGTTTGATGCGTTCATGGAGGCCAACGCCAAAGCGGGTGATCATGTGATTGAGTTTTTGCATGGCTACACCTACTCGGGCCATCCAGCGGCTTGCGCAGCAGCCATTGCCACGCTGCATCTCTTTCGGGAAGAAAACCTGTTTGCCCGCGCGGGCGAAATGGGCAAGGTGCTGGGTGATGCAGCGCATGCGGCCTTCAAAGACCTGCCGAATGTGGCAAGCATTCGCTCGCTAGGATTAGCGGCTGCGGTCGAGTTTGCACCTAATCCAGCAGCGCCAGGCAAGCGTGCCTACGATGTGTTCATGGATTGCTACCAAAAAGGCAGCTTGGTGCGCCCAGCGGGAGAAAACATTGTGATTTGCCCACCTTATATCGTGGAGAAATCACATATTGATCAGATCGTCAACACCGTTGCAGACAGCATCAGGGCGCATGCCTGATCTTGATTACAGAGCTGGCCATCGCATCGTATCGACGATTTGTTTGATCAGCTTGAAGCGCGTTGGCGTGTAGGGCGGAGCAAACATTTTCTCTAGGCGCAGGCGTCCAGCCATGAGCACACTTCGCTCATGAGAGAAGGCTTTGAAGCCATGGTGCCCGTGCGTGCTGCCCATGCCAGAATTGTTCACGCCACCGAACGGTAAATTGCCTTGGACGTTGTGCATCAGGCACTGGTTCACGCATGCACCGCCTGAGCTGGTTTGCGCAAGAATTCGTTGGACGCGCTTGCTGTCACTGCTGTACACATAAAGCGCGAGCGGTTTTGGGTTGGCGTTGATTTGTGCGATCACAGTGCCCACATCGCTGTATGCCACGATAGGCAGCAAGGGGCCGAAAATTTCCTCTTGCATGATGCGCATCTCGGCGTTCACGTTATCCAGCAAGGTTGGCGCAACCATGCAATCTTTTAAATCAACCTGACCGCCCACAATGAGGCGAGCACCTCGCTTTTGAGCATCGGCCAATACCTCCCCCAGACGCTGAGTGTGGCGTGCATTCACGATATGTGTCAAATCCGCATTCTTCATGCGTTTGGCGGGTGCCCCATAGTATTTGGTGAGCGCCGCTTGGCATGCCTTGATGAAAGCCGTTTTCACTTTGGCATGCACAAAGATGTGATCAGGCGCGATACAGGTTTGCCCGCTGTTGATGAATTTGCCCCAGATCAGATTTTCTGCGGCGAGTTGGATATTTGCCGTCTCATCGACGATGGTGGGTGATTTGCCGCCCAGCTCCAGCGTGATGCTCGTCAAATGCTTGGCCGCTGCGGCCATCACCAGCTTGCCTACGGCGGGCGAGCCGGTGAAGAAGATGTGATCAAACGGCATGGCCAGCAAGGCCTGCGCCGTCGCTTGCCCGCCTTCAAAGTAGGCCACATGCGTTGCCTCGAAGACTTGCGCGATGATCTCGCCCATGAGCTTGGAGACGGTGGGTGTCATCTCGGAAGGTTTGAGAATGACAGTGTTGCCCGCAGCAATCGCGCTGACCAATGGGCAAAAGCATTGGTTCAAAGGATAGTTCCAAGGCGCAATGATCAGAACGCGGCCACGCGGCTGCATGTGTACCTGTGCTTTAGAGCCCACCGATGTGAGCACGGGCGTGACGCTTTGTGGCTTCATCCAGCGCTTGAGGCTGCCAATGGCGTGGCGCATTTCATCCAGCACAGGCATGAGCTCTGCGCCTTCCACCTCAGCTTTGCTTTTGCGCATGTCTTGCGCGAAAGCCGCATAGAAGGCTTCACGCTTGGCGAGCAAAGCCTTGCGCAGTATTTTGATCTGAGCGATACGCTGCGCAGCCGTGGATTCGCGCAACTGCAGCGCGACCGGAGCTTGCGCCTCAAATGTGGCTTTCATGATCGCCGCAGGTGTCTCTGAAGCTGAGACGACAGACAGAAAAGCGCGTGAGGTGGGCAAAGATTTTTGAGAAACGGGCATAAAGATGAAGTTCAGAGCGTGGGTAGTTTGAGTGAATTCACGACACGGCGGATGAAAGCAAAACGTTTTTCTGTGAAAGGTGGCGCAAACCATTTTTCCGTGCGCAGCCAGCCGCCCGTGAGCACAGCGCGCTCGTGCGAGAAAGCCTTAAAGCCAAAATAGCCGTGGCCGCTGCCAATGCCAGAATTGTTCACGCCGCCAAACGGCAGATTGCCATGCGCGTAATGCACCATGCAGTGGTTGATACAAGCGCCGCCCGAGCTGGTCTCGCGCAAGAGGCGCTCCGTGCGCTCGCGGTCAGTGCTGTACACATAAATCGCCAAAGGCTTGGGCTGGGCGTTGATGTGCGAAATCACCGTTTGCACATCTGTGTAGGGGGTAATCGGCAGCAGCGGGCCAAAAATCTCTTCGTTCAAAATTCTTGACTCAGCAGTTGCGCCCTCAATCAGCGTAGGCGCGATGAAATGCGCTTCTTCATCAACTTGCCCGCCCACGAGCACGCGCGCGCCGCGCTGTTTGGCATCTTCCAAGATGCCTGCCAAGCGCTGAGTGTGGCGCTGGTTGACGATGTGGGTGAGATCAGGGTTGGCAGCGCGCGAGCCCTCAGGGCCATACATCTTATCCAATGCCTTCAAGCACTCTTGCACAAACGCATCTTTCACTGAAGCGTGAACATACACATAATCCGGCGCAATACAAGTCTGGCCGCTGTTGATGAACTTGCCCCACATGATATTTTCTGCGGCCATGGCAATGTTGGCCGACTCGTCAACCACCGTGGGCGATTTGCCGCCCAGCTCCAAAGTCACGCTGGTGAGATTTTTGGCCGCTGCTGCCATCACCAGCTTGCCCACTGCGGGCGAGCCGGTGAAGAAGATGTGATCAAAAGGCAGGGCCAACAAGGCTTGCGAGGTGGCCATGGCACCTTCAAACAAGGCTACTTCTGAGCTGTCAAACACCGATGCAATCAGCTTGCCAACCAAGGCAGATACATGAGGTGTCATCTCGGATGGCTTCAAAATCGCTGTGTTGCCCGCTGCCAGCGCAGAGACCAACGGGCCTAGGCACAGATTGAGCGGATAGTTCCAAGGCGCGATGATCAGCACGCGGCCTCGACTCTGGTAATGAATGCGAGCTTTGAGACCCAGCGAGGTGCTGGTGGGCCAAACACGCTTGGGCTTCATCCACCCCTTCAAGCTGCCAATTGCATGACGCATTTCATCGAGCACAGGCAGCAACTCCGTGGCCTCCACTTCTGCTTTGCTTTTGCGCATGTCTTGCGCGAAAGCCGCATACAAAGCCTCGCGCTGCGCCAGCAGTGCTTCGCGCAGAGCTTTGATGCGCTCAATGCGCTGCGCTGCTGCGGAACTGCGCAGGCTCAGCGCCTTGGGTAATTGCACATCGAATGTAGCTTGCATTTGCTCTGCTGGCGTGTCGAAAATAGGCGCTTGCTGCAAAGTGGCCGCGTGTGCGGCGATTTCGGTTGTCATGAGCATTCACAGTCTGTAAAGGGGGTGATAAAGACTTTAGCGTTAATCTATTCAGCGATTGAGAGGGAAGACTCTAGTGTGAGCTACCCTAGCCATCGCGATACACTGGTTTGCAGAAAAGGAATACAGCATGACATCAAGTACCAGCAAAACAGCCCTGATCACGGGCGCATCATCAGGCATCGGTTACGCGCTCGCCACCGAATTCGCACGCGGTGGCTACGACCTGATCCTCTCTGCGCGTCGTTTGAGCAAAATGCAGGAGCTTGCAGAGAGTTTGCAGCGCCAATACGGCATCGCTGTCGCCGTGATCGCCGCAGATTTGCAAACTGATGGAGGCGCTGCGCAATTGCATGCCGATATCAAAGCGCGTGGCATCACGCTTGCTGCGCTGGTCAACAATGCAGGCTTCGGGAACTTTGGCGAATTTCAAAAAAGTGAGTTGCCCAGTGAGTTGGCCATGATGCAGCTCAATATGAGCACGGTGGTCGCGCTCACGAGCCTGTTCATGCCGGATTTGCTGGCCACACGCGGCAAGATTTTGAATGTGGCATCGACGGCGGCTTTCCAGCCTCTGCCCTACTTGGCTGTGTACGCCGCGACCAAAGCGTTTGTTCTCAGTTTTTCGGAGGCGATGGCTGCTGAACTCGAAAGCACGGGCGTGACTGTGACAGCACTTTGCCCTGGCCCTACGGCCTCAGGCTTTTTAGATGCAGCCGATATGCAGGACAGCCGTTTTGTCAAAGGCAGAAAATTGCCCAGCTCGCAAGAAGTGGCTCGCGCAGGCTATGGCGCAATGCAGCGAGGCCAGCGCGTTTATATTCCTGGCGTGATGAACTGGCTGATCGTGCAAAGCGTGCGCATCACACCGCGCAATGTGATGACAGCAATGACGAAGATTCTGATGAAGCGTGTTTGAAGGGCTGAGACTGCTGATGGCAGCGATACCACTTTGCATCTAAAATTCGCTTCATGGATCAACTCAAACGTATCACGCAAAACCCCGCCATCATGGGAGGCAAGCCCTGCTTGCGCGGCATGCGCGTCACGGTGGGCACGGTGTTGGGGCAAATAGCTTCGGGTCAAACGATTGAGCAGTTGCTGGTGGACTATCCGTATCTGGAGCGAGAAGACATCACGCAGGCCCTGCGCTATGCAGCTTGGAGATCCGAAGAGCGCGAATTTGCTTTGGCGGCATGAAGCTGCTGATTGATATGAATCTCGCCCCGGCGTGGGCGAAAGTGATTCAAGCGCATGGCAAGCACACCGCACAGCACTGGTCTGAGGTCGGTGCTCTGGATGCGCCTGATTCGCTGCTTATGCAACATGCCCGGGCCCAAGACTGCGTCGTGATCACTTGCGATTTAGATTTCGGAGCCATTTTGGCGGCCACAAAAACTAAAGCACCCAGCGTGGTTCAAATTCGCGCAGATGATGTTCGCCCGCAAGCCATTGCCGCTGCCGTATTGCGCGCATTGGATCAGTTTGAAGTCGAGCTGAACGCTGGCGCTTTACTCACAGTCGAGCCAGAGCGGGCGAGGGTGCGTCTTTTGCCCTTTGTTGACCGGCCATGATCAAAACTGCTGGGTTTGGCATAGTCGCAACGCTCCTCGCTGGCTACGCGCAAGCCATCTCGATTGCTGCGCCGTGGGAAGGGACGTTAGGAGGGCAGCCGCTGTGGTGGCTGCAAATCTTGTCGCTTGCGGCTTTAGTCATGTTGCTTGATCGCGCAGCCACAGCAAAGCAAGCAGCAGTTCTGGCTTGGGGCTTTGCGCTCAGCTGGCTGTGCGGCACGGTGTGGTGGCTGTTCATCAGCCTGCACGTGTATGGCGGGCTTGCTGCGCCGCTGGCGGTGCTGGCGATTGTGGCGCTGTGTGGCTTCTTGGCGCTGTATTACGCGGCTGCGGGGTATTTTTATAAGCGTTTTAGGCTAATTGCCGGCATCAATCCTTCGTGGAGTGCTATTATTTTTGCAGCGGCTTGGATGCTGGCGGAATTGGCGCGGGACAGTTGGTTTACGGGTTTTCCGTGGGGTGCGGGGGGGTATGCGCATGTGGATGGCTTGCTCTCGGGATACGCAACATGGGCAGGTGTGTATGGGCTTGGTTTGTTGGCTGCATGGCTCGCAGTGATTCTTGCGCAGTTTGTGAAATGCGGCCATTTGCTACGCATCGTGGCCATGATGGTGTTGTTGCTGCCCACTTTGACGCAGACCGATGCCATGTGGCTGGAGCGTTTTACGCAGGGCAGCGCCGATGCACACATCTCACTGCTTCAAGGCAATATCCCTCAAGGCGAAAAATTTGAGCCGAGCACCGGAATCAAGGCCTCTCTGGATTGGTATCAGCAGCAGTTGGCTTTGAATACTTCTACGCTCGTCATCACGCCCGAGACGGCGATCCCTTTGTTGCCACGCCAACTCCCCGAAGGCTACTGGGATGCCATTCAAACGCGCTATGCCACAGGGAGCCAAGCCGCTTTGGTAGGCATCCCGCTCGGCGATTTCGACAAAGGCTATACCAACTCCGCTCTCGGCATAAAACCCAATCAAGAGCAGCCGTATCAATACGACAAACACCATCTCGTACCCTTCGGCGAATTCATTCCGCCGCTGTTCAAATGGTTCACGGCTCTGATGAATATTCCGCTCGGGGATTTCAATCGCGGTGCAGTGGGCCAGCCGAGTTTTGATTGGGCGGGCCAGCGCTGGGCACCCAATATTTGCTACGAAGATTTGTTTGGCGATGAGCTGGCGCGGCGCTTTGTGGATGAGAAAGCTGCGCCCACGGTGATGGTCAATGTGAGCAACATTGGCTGGTTTGGCAACAGCATTGCCATTGATCAGCATTTGCAGATCAGCCGCATGCGCGCTTTGGAACTTGGCCGCCCGATGGTGCGCGCCACCAACACGGGAGCCACCGTGATCATCAACCACCGGGGCGAGGTGACGCACAGCCTGCCGCGCCACACACGTGGCGTGCTCACAGGTACGGTAGAAGGCCGTCAGGGCATCACGCCGTTTGCTTGGGTGGCAGGGCGCTTTGGGCTGTGGCCGCTGTGGATCGTCGGAATTGCTATTTTATTTATAGCAAACTTTGCAATTTCTGTATCGGCAAAACATCAAAAACGATCTTAATTTTCTTGCTTCCTAAAGCCTCGTAAAATCAAAAGTCTTGCTAAATTTTGGCGGTTATCCAGCACATCATGCTCACTTTTCAACAAATCATCCTCACTTTGCAAGCCTATTGGGACAAGCAAGGCTGCGCACTCTTGCAGCCTTACGACATGGAAGTCGGCGCGGGTACTTCGCACACTGCAACGTTTTTAAGAGCGCTTGGCCCAGAGCCTTGGAAAGCCGCCTATGTGCAGCCCAGCCGCCGCCCCAAAGATGGCCGTTATGGTGAGAATCCCAATCGCTTGCAGCACTATTACCAATACCAAGTCGTGCTCAAGCCCGCGCCAGCAAATATTTTGGAGCTCTACCTTGGTTCGCTCGAAGCGCTCGGCTTTGATCTGAAAAAGAATGACATTCGCTTCGTCGAAGACGATTGGGAGAACCCCACGCTCGGTGCTTGGGGACTGGGCTGGGAGGTGTGGCTCAATGGCATGGAAGTCACGCAGTTCACCTACTTTCAACAAGTCGGCGGCATTGATTGCAAGCCTGTGACGGGCGAGATCACCTATGGCTTAGAGCGCTTGGCGATGTATTTGCAAGGCGTGGATAACGTCTACAACCTCGTGTGGACGGAAACCGAGTCAGCGACGGGCCGCTCCCTAGCTGACTCAGCCCCCTCGGGGGGCAGCGCGCCTCGCGCAGCGGGGGAGCGTGGGGGCAAAATCCTTTATGGCGATGTCTATCTGCAAAACGAAAAAGAGCAGAGCGCCTACAACTTCGAGCACAGCGATGCAGACTTCCTTTTCACTGCATTCACTGCCCATGAAAAGCAAGCCAAGTATTTGATCGAGCAGCAGCTCGCGCTCCCAGCCTACGAGCAAGTGCTCAAAGCCGCACACAGCTTCAATCTGCTCGATGCGCGCGGCGCGATCAGCGTGACCGAACGTGCCGCCTACATGGGGCGCATCCGCAATCTCGCCCGCGCCGTGGCGCAAAGCTATTACGAATCCCGCGAACGCCTCGGCTTCCCGATGGCCCCGCGCGAGTGGGTGGCGCAGATGGAAAAGAAGGCGGCGTAAATCGAACAAATCACCTACAATGTAGATACGTGTATCTACATTAGCGGAGAGTCAAATGGAACTACAAGTCAATCGTTGGGGCAATAGCTTGGCCATGCGTTTGCCAGCTGGTTTGGCGCGGGAGTTGGGTTTGCATGTGGGTTCGAGTCTTTCGCCCCAAGAGCTCGGCCAGCGCTTGCTCGCGATCAACTCTGAAGTCAGTCAAAATCAATTCGAGGCGCGTCAAAAGGTGATTGCGCAGATCAGGCAAATGCACAAAAGGATGCCAGTCACGAAACCGGTGACGAAAGAAGAAATGAGTCGGTATTGATGGGAACTGATCAATCTCAAGTTGTATTTGAGAGCACTTACGTTGACACCAGTGTGTGGATGGCAATGCTCACTCAGGAGGCCAACGCAGAGGATGTCTTGTCGTATCTGGAGCGCAAACCGCAGCATTTGATGACCGCTGAATGGACGCGCACCGAGCTGGCAAGTGCTTTGGGAATCAAAGCGCGGCGCAAAGAACTCACGCAGGCACAGGTCAGTGAGGTGCTAGAAAAGTTTGAGTTGTGGATTTCAACTGGCTTGAATGTTGCGAGTGTGCGCAGTGATGATTTCTACATTGCATCAAAAATGTGCGAAAACACAGAATCTAGATTGAGAGCGGGAGATGCTTTGCACCTGTCAGTTGCAAAGCGCCATGAAGTCACCCATGTTTTTACCTTAGACCACGATATGCAACGTGGTGCCCAGTCTTTGGGAATGCGAATCATTGAACCTTATGCCCAACAAAAATTTACTCATTGAACTGTTTGTCGAAGAGCTGCCGCCTAAGGCTTTGAAGAAGCTGGGCGATGCGTTTGCCTCTGTGCTGCTGGATCAGCTCAGGCAGCAAGGCTTGGCAAGTAGCGATTCCAAGCTCACGGCGTTTGCTTCGCCGCGCCGCTTGGCTGCGCTCGTCACCTCAGTAGCAAGTCAAGGCGCTGACAAAGCGATTTCGCAAAAGCTGATGCCAGTGAGTGTGGGCTTGGGGGCGGATGGCAAGGCCTCGCCTGCATTGCTCAAAAAATTACAGGCACTCGGGGCAGACGAGTCGGCGGTGGCAGGTCTTAAGCGCGCTATGGATGGCAAGGCTGAGGCGCTGTTTTACGAGAGCACAGCCAAGGGCGCTACTTTGGCTGAAGGTTTGCAAAAAGCACTGAGTGAATCCATTTCCAAGCTGCCGATTCCAAAGGTGATGAGCTATCAGCTGGAAAGCGGCTGCGAGCTGCCGGGCTGGAGCTCGGTGAGCTTTGTGCGGCCTGCGCATGGGTTGGTGGCTTTGCATGGCTCAGAGGTGGTGCCCGTCACGGCGCTGGGCTTGCAGGCGGGCCACAGCACGCAAGGGCATCGTTTTGAAGCGGCAAAATCGCCCGTGGTGATTGCGCATGCAGATGCTTATGCCCAGACGCTTGAAAAAGTTGGCGCAGTGATTGCCAGCTTTGAAGTGAGCAGGTCTGAGATTGGCAAGCAATTGCAATCCGCAGCTAGCCAAGTCGGCGGCAATGTCAA
>JANNED010000033.1:0-1807 GCA_031388245.1 Variovorax sp. | reverse complement strand
CCCGATGAACTGGTGGAGGCCGCGCGCATCGACGGTGCCGGGCCGATGCGCTTCTTCAAGGACGTGCTCCTCCCGCTGAGCAGCACCAGCATCGCCGCGCTGTTCGTCATCCAGTTCATCTATGGCTGGAACCAGTACCTGTGGCCGCTGCTGGTGACCACCGACGAGAAGATGTACCCGATCGTGCTGGGCATCCAGCGCATGATCTCCGGCGGCGATGCGGCCAATGAATGGAACCTGGTGATGGCCACCGCCCTGCTGGCCATGCTGCCGCCGGCGCTGGTGGTCATCGGCATGCAGAAGTGGTTCGTCAAGGGCCTCGTGGACACCGAAAAGTAGACCAGGACAACAAGCACAACATGGGCGCCATCCGCATCCACAACGTCGTCAAGCGCTACGGCCACGGGCCGAAGGCCAACCAGGTGATCCACGGCGTGTCGGCCGACATCGCCGACGGCGAGTTCATCGTCATCGTCGGCCCCAGCGGCTGCGGCAAAAGCACATTGCTGCGCATGGTGGCCGGGCTCGAAGAAATCAGTGAAGGCGAGATCAGCATCGGCGGCCGGGTGGTCAACGACGTGGAGCCGGCCGACCGCGACATCGCCATGGTGTTCCAGAACTACGCGCTCTACCCGCACATGAGCGTCTACGACAACATGGCCTATGGCCTGAAGATCGCCAAGGTGCCCAAGGCCGAGATCGAGGCCCGGGTGCAGAAGGCGGCCAAGATCCTGGAGATCGGGCCCTTCCTGCAGCGCACGCCCCGGCAGCTGTCGGGCGGCCAGCGCCAGCGGGTGGCCATGGGTCGCGCCATCGTGCGCCAGCCGTCAGCCTTCCTGTTCGACGAGCCACTGTCGAACCTGGACGCCAAGCTGCGCGCGCAGACCCGGCTCGAGATCCAGAAACTGCACCGCGAGCTGGGCGTCACCAGCCTGTTCGTCACCCATGACCAGGTCGAGGCCATGACCCTGGCCCAGCGCATGGTGGTGATGAACGCCGGCCGCATGGAGCAGATCGGCACGCCCGAGCAGGTGTACGGCAAGCCCGCCAGCGCCTTTGTGGCCAGCTTCATCGGGTCACCGCCGATGAACCTGCTCAGTGGCCAGGCCGATGGCAGCCGCTTCAGCACCGGTGACCAGACCCTGATGCTGCCGGCCCCGGTGCCGCGTGCCGGCGCCATGCGGCTGGGCCTGCGCCCCGAGCATGTGGCCATCGCCGACGATGGCCTGTGGGCCATGACCGTGGAGACCATCGAGATGCTGGGCGCCGAGCGCCTGATCCACGGCCGGTTTGGTGGCAACCCGGGCAGCAGCCTGTTCACCGTGCGGCTGGACGCCACGCTGCCACCGCCGCGCATTGGTGAGTCCGTGCGGCTGACGGCGTCGCCCGGCCACCTGCATTGGTTTGATGCCCAGTCAGGCCAGCGGGTGGGTGATTGACTGAGCGCCTGAGCCTGGCACCTTGGCCCTACCCGCGCTGGGTTGCCCACCGCGGCGCCGGCTAGCTGGCGCCTGAGAACACGCTGGCGGCCTTCCGCCTGGGCGCGGCGCACGGTTACCGGGCGTTTGAATGCGACGTCAAGCTGTCGGCCGACGGCCTGCCCTTTTTGCTGCACGACGCCACGCTGGATCGCACCACCGATGGCCATGGCATTGCCGGTCAGCTGCCCTGGGCCGAGCTGAGCCAGCGCGACGCCGGCACCTGGCACAGCCGCGCTTACGCAGGTGAGCCCATGCCCAGCCTGGCGGCAATTGCCGCCTTTGTGCTGCGCAACGGCTTCGACCTCAACATCGAGATCAAGCCCACG
>JANNED010000020.1:0-7927 GCA_031388245.1 Variovorax sp. | reverse complement strand
AGAGCAGCTTCTCGCGGCGCGTGACTTTCTTCTTGGCCGCGTAGTCGGCATCGCTGAAGCTGATTTGTTCCATGACTCTTGTCTCCTGCTATCAATAACGCAGCAAATCGAAATCGGTGGACTTGTTCAGAGTCTCCCTAGGGATTACCCCATATTGCCGTGTCAGGCTTTTGCCAGCGCCAAGCCTAACGAAACGGCGACAATACGTTGAGTTTAATAAACACACAAAGGAGCCGTGCATGGCTGCAATACTCAAATTCGCGTTTGGCATTGATTGGCTCAATGAACAATTGAGCAAACTCGCATCTTGGGCTGTTTTCATATCAGCCATGATTTGCGCAGGCAATGCTTTCATCCGCTATGGCTTGGATATGAGCTCTAATGGCTGGTTAGAGATTCAGTGGTACTTGTTTGCCGTCACGGTCATGCTGGGCGCCCCCTATGTACTCAAACTCAACGAGCATGTGCGCGTGGATTTGTTCTACGGCAAACTCAAAGGGCATGGCCCGGTGTACGTGGATTTGTTTGGTTTGCTGTTCTTTTTATTACCGGTCATTGGTTTCATGTTTTACATGTGTGTGCCGTATTTTTACCAAGCTTTTATATCAGGTGAAATGAGTCAAAACGCTGGTGGCCTGATTCGTTGGCCAGCCATCCTCACTCTGCCTGTAGGCTTTGGCCTCTTGTTTCTCCAAGGCATCTCTGAAATTATCAAGCGCTTGGCTTACTTAGGTGGCAAGTATGAGATGAGCACACATTACGAGAAGCCGATTCAGTGAACTCGCTGCTTGCATCACTCACAACATCAAAGATTTTCATTCTTATGAATAGAGCAAAAAAATGCTAGTCGAACATTTCCCTCCCATCATGTTTGCGGGTTTAGTGATCATCATGTTGATCGGCTTTCCTGTGGCTTTTTCACTGGCAGCATTAGGCTTAGGCTGCGGCTTTTTTGCAATTCATATGGGCTGGTTTCCTGCGGCTTACATGAGCAATTTGCCATTGGCCATGTTCTCGATTTTGAGCAACGATTTGCTTTTGGCCATACCTTTCTTTACTTTCATGGGGACGATACTTGAGAAGTGCGGATTGGCTGAAGACATGCTTGACTCGATGGGCCAACTCTTTGGCCCGGTGCGTGGTGGCTTGGGTTACTCTGTGATCATCGTGGGATTTATCTTGGGTGCAATCACCGGCACCGTAGCTGGCCAAGTGATTGCAATGGCTTTGATTTCTTTGCCCGTCATGATGCGCTATGGCTACAACATGCGCTATGCCACAGGGGTATTGGCAGCATCGGGCACGATCACCCAGCTTGTACCGCCATCGTTGGTGCTCGTGGTGTTGGCAGATCAGTTGGGCAAGCCTGTTGGTGATATGTACAAAGGTGCATGGGGACCATCCATCTTGCAAATTCTTTTCTTTGCGGCTTATACCTTCATGCTCAGCCGCATCAAGCCAGACTATTTACCCAGCGTGCCTGTGACAGCGCGCACCCTGCATGGTTGGGCGTTATGGAAGAAATGCTTACGTGGCATTGTTCCCTCGGCTGTGTTGATCTTTACTGTGTTGGGATCAATGGGCGGACTGCCCTTTCAGAATACAGCGATTGCGACGCCTACAGAGGCAGGAGCCATGGGCGTGGTGGGTGGCTTGATTTTGGCGGCCATGTACGGACGCTTATCCAAAGCTTTGCTCTGGGAAGCCATGGTGGGCACGATGCGCCTGACCGCCATGGTGGTGTTTATCTTGATCGGCTCGCGTGTGTTCAGCCAAGTGTTCCAAGGTGTGGATGGCCACAAATGGGTCGAGCATTTGCTCTCAGGCTTGCCGGGGGGACAAGTGGGCTTTTTGATTGTGGTGAACATCTTTGTGTTCTTCCTCGCTTTCTTCTTGGACTTCTTTGAAATCGCCTTCATTGTGGTGCCCATGCTCGCTCCTGTAGCCGATAAACTCGGCATTGATCTGATTTGGTTCGGCGTGTTGCTTTGCGTTAATTTGCAGACGAGCTTCATGCATCCGCCATTTGGCTTTGCACTCTTTTACTTGCGAGGCATAGCGGACACGCTATGGAAAGAGAAACGAATACCTGAACCGGTGAAGTCCAACGATATTTACATGGGATCAATTCCGTGGATCATTATGCAACTGATGCTGGTAGCGATCGTGATTTTCGTGCCGCAAAGTGTGACGATGTTCCTTGACAAAGAAATCGTGGTGGACATTGACAAAGTGAAGATTGAAATCCCTGCTGAAGCAGAAGCTGCATCTAAAGATCCAGCAGCAGCGCTCAACCCAACCAGCTCCACGCCAGCGGCATCGACAGATCCTTTTGCGCTGCCATCGGCTGCTGATCAAGCTGCGACAGACAAAACCGCAGCGGATGAACAAAAGAAAATTGACGACCTCTTCAAAGACAAGAAGTAGCCACGTGTAGAGCCTGCGCCTCTTCAGCTCACACGAGTTGAAGAGGCTTTTTTCTTGCTCATTTGAAATCAAGCAAACCAAGATAAGTGCTTTGTTATTTTGGATAGAAACATCATGAACGACATCTCATCACAAACCAGGCTTGGCCCCGAGCCATTCCCCTTCAAACCCAGCAACACGCCGATGCGCAGCAGAGCTTTTTCGCGCGTTTTTCAGTCGCTAGCAACAGTTATCGTGGCAAGCTGCGCTTATTGGCTCTATGCCTTGTGGTCATCAGGTCATTTCAGTGCAGCCAAGGGCAGCTTGGCAAGCCAAGGTTTGTATTGGTATTTGGCAGCTTTGGCGCTGATGCTCTACACACTTTGGTGCATTCAAACGAGCATCACGACGCTCAGCGCTACCAGCTTGTATCTAAGTTTTGTCTGGGACAAGCATGTGGAGTTGAGCGATCTTGCGTATGTGAAGCTCATTCGTGTGCCAGGGCTGGATTGGCTGATTGCACCGCGCCTGTATTGCCGTACTTTGCTGGGCAAATTCTCTGTGTTTTACGCATGTGATCTCGCAATGATTCGCGAATTTGAACGGTTGCGAGATGAGTTGAAATTGTTTCGTCGCCTCCAATGAATTGGATTGCCATAAAAAAACCGCCCGAAGGCGGTTTTTTTATTCTTGTTGACAACAAACTGTTTACAGTTTTTGTGCTTGCATAAACTGGTCAAAACGCGCTTCCGTGAAACGGAACCACAAGTTGGAATCAGCTCGGAACTTGCTGTAATCTGCGTAGATTTTGGCCCACTGTGGATTGCTTGCATTGAGTTCACTGTACAAAGCCATGGCCTCTTTGAATGCAAGTGCCATGACATCGTTAGGGAAAGGACGAAGCTTCGTGCCGCTGCCCACCAATTGCTTGAGTGCTGGTGGATTTTTAGCATCATACTTGGCCTGCATTTCAGTTGCAGCCTGCGCAGCCGCCGCTTCCACAATAGCTTTGTATTCAGGTGACAGCGCGTTGAAGGCTTTGTCGTTGATGTAGAAATCGAGCTCAGGACCGCCTTCCCACCAGCCAGGATAGTAGTAGAAAGGTGCAACTTTGTTGAAGCCCAGTTTCTGATCATCGTAGGGGCCTACCCACTCAGCCGCATCGATCGTGCCTTTTTCCAAAGCGGTATAAATTTCACCACCAGGAATATTTTGTGGCACAACGCCCATACGACCAAGCACCTTACCAGCGAAGCCACCAGCACGGAATTTCAGACCTTTCAGATCTGCAACACTCTTGATTTCTTTACGATACCAGCCGCCCATTTGTGCGCCGGTGTTACCGCCAATAAAATTAATAATGTTGTAGCCTGCATAGAACTCACGCATCAGCTTCATGCCGTTGCCTTCAGTCATCCATGCGGTCATCTGGCGGCTATTCAGGCCGAATGGAATGGCACATCCGAGCGCAAAGGCATCGTTTTTGCCGAAGAAGTAGTAAGGCGCTGTGTGAGCCATCTCCACTGAGCCTTGCTGTACTGCATCAACCACACCAAACGGAGGTGTGATCTCGCCAGCGGCATGCACGGAGATTTCAAATTTTCCGCCAGACATTTTTTTCACAGCATCTGCGAACGTGTTGGCTGCGCCAAAAATGGTGTCCAATGCTTTAGGAAAGCTGGACGACAAACGCCAACGCACGGCGGCTTGGGCATGAACTGCGGGTGCAATACCCGCAGCGAGGACACCGGCGATACCGGCGTTTTTAAGGGCTACGCGACGATCCATGTAGGGAATCTCCTTGAGTACCTGAAGCTTGTTTGGCTTTTCGGTCAGTTGAACATCTCTCACGCTGTGCTCTGGATGGCACAATGATCAAGGACTGTTGAAGTCAATTGGGATTGTAGGGAGCGCTCTCTATGCAGCCTTGGGGGTTTTCCCTTGAGGAAGACCCTACAGAGAGATGGCTTCAGACTTCTGTCAGATTGTCGTCAGAGCTGGCTTTTGATGCAAAGCGTTGGCGGATGCTTGCCTCAATACCGATAGCATCCAAGCCACAGCTAGCGAGAAGTTTGGCCGGGTCGCCGTGTTCGATGAAGACATCGGGCAAGCCCAAATTCAACACAGGCTTGGTGATGCGCAATTGCTGCAAGGCTTCCAGCACAGCAGAGCCCGCGCCACCCATCAGGCATCCTTCTTCGAGCGTGACGAGGCTCTCGTGCAGGCCAGCGATTTCGCGCAAAGTGGCGATGTCAATTGGCTTGGCCCAGCGCATGTTAACCACCGTGGCATTCAACTTTTCTGCGGCATCCAATGCCGGATAGAGCATTGTGCCGAAGCTCAAAATAGCGATGCCTTTTCCTTGCCGCACCACGCTGGCTTGGCCAAAAGGCAAGCCAGTTAATTCTTTCGAGGGCAGCTTGCCCGCCCCGGCACCACGCGGATACCGCACGGCTACGCTGTGGTTTTGCTCAAACGCTGTGGTCAGCAAGGCGCGGCATTCGGCTTCATCGGCGGGGCACGCGATAGAAATATTCGGAATGCAGCGTAGATAAGCGATGTCATACGCACCGGCATGCGTCGCGCCATCCGCACCGACCAAGCCCGCGCGATCCAGCGCAAAAACGACGGGCAGATTTTGGATAGCCACATCATGAATGAGCTGATCGTAGCCACGCTGTAAAAACGTGGAGTAAATCGCCACCACAGGCTTCATGCCCTCGCAGGCCAAGCCGGCTGCAAACGTGACGGCATGCTGCTCTGCAATGCCGACATCGTGATAGCGATCTGGAAAACGCTGTTCAAACTCCACCATGCCAGAGCCTTCGCGCATGGCGGGCGTGATCGCCACAAGGCGGCTGTCATGCTCAGCCATATCGCAAAGCCATTGGCCGAAGATTTGCGTGAAGCTTGTTTTGGGCGCTGTGGTGGGTTTGGTCAAGCCGATGACGGGGTCAAACTTGCCCGGCCCGTGGTAGGCCACAGGATCGGCCTCAGCCAGCTTGTAGCCTTGGCCTTTTTTTGTGACCACATGCAGGAATTGCGGCCCCGCGCCACGCGTCATCAACAGCTTGACGTTTTCCAGCATCGGGATCAGCGAATCCAAATCATGGCCATCAATGGGGCCGGTGTAGTTGAAGCCAAATTTTTCAAACAAGGTCGCCGGCACGACCAAGCCCTTGGCCTGCTCTTCCACGCGCTTGGCCAATTCAAACAATGGCGGGATCGGTTTCAAAACCGATTTGCCCACGTTTTTAGCCGCCGCATAAAAGCGCCCGCTCATGAGTTGCGCCAAATAGCGGTTCAATGCGCCCACTGGCGGCGAAATGCTCATGTCGTTGTCATTGAGCACCACCAGCAAGGGCAGGCCGGGCTGCACGCCAGCATTGTTCATCGCCTCGAAAGCCATGCCCGCGCTCATCGCGCCATCGCCGATGATGGCAACGCTGTGGCGCATCACGCCCTGATTCTTTGCGCCAATGGCCATGCCCAGCGCCGCTGAGATGGAGGTGGAAGAATGCGCTGTGCCAAAAGTGTCGTAAGCGCTTTCATCGCGGCGCGGGAAGCCGCTGATGCCGCCAAGCTGTCTGAGCGTGTGCATGCGATCGCGCCGCCCGGTGAGGATTTTGTGCGGATAAGTTTGATGGCCCACATCCCAAACCAAGCGATCTTCTGGCGTGTTAAACACATAGTGCAAAGCCACCGTGAGCTCCACCGTGCCAAGATTGGAGCTCAAATGCCCGCCGGTCTGCGACACAGATTGCAGCACATACTCTCGCAATTCGTCGGCCAGCGTTTTGAGCTCAGCGCGGGCCAGTTTGCGCAAATCAGCAGGCGTGTTGATGGTGGAAAGCAAGCTCGGAAGGGTCATGATCAAAAATCTTGTTTACTCTTTATTTGATAGCATACTATGCAGATTTTATGCCGGCAAGAGGAGTTATTTGCCTAAAAAATCTCAATGCACGCGTTGGACAACGGTATCAGCCAAGGCATGCAGCAAAGTGGTGTTGGGCAAAGCGCTGGCAGACAAGGCTTGCGTGGCTTGGCTGTAGAGCTGCTGTGCATACTCGCGCGAGCGATCCATCCCCAGAATGGACACATAAGTGGGTTTGCCAGCTTGCGCATCTTTGCCTGCCGTCTTGCCAAGGGTGGCTGAGTCGGTGGTCACATCCAAAATATCGTCCATCACTTGGAAAGCCAAGCCAATCGCGTGGCCATAGGTGCTCAAAGCTTGGGATTGCTGCGGCGTGGTCACGCCACAGGCTGCGCCCATCATCACACTGGCAGCCAAGAGCGCACCCGTCTTGAGCTCGTGCATTGTTCGCAAGCTCGCCTCATCCAGCGTTTTGCCAACGCTGGCCAAATCAATCGCCTGACCGCCCGCCATGCCCGCCTCGCCAGCCGCGCGAGAGAGCAAAGCGCAAAGCCTAGCCTGCATGGCCACAGGCACGCTGCCCTCCTCAGGCGTGAGCAGCTCAAAAGCCAGTGCTTGCAACGCATCCCCGGCGAGCAACGCGGTGGCCTGCCCAAATTTCACATGCACGGTGGGCTTGCCGCGCCGCAGCACATCATCGTCCATGCAAGGCATATCGTCGTGTACCAAGCTGTAGGCATGGATCAATTCCGCCGCGCAGCCAGCTCTGAGCGCGGCCTCGCTGTTGCCCTGCACGCTCTCGCAGGCCGCTAAGGCCAGCAAAGGCCGCAGCCGCTTGCCGCCACCGAGCACGGCATAGCGCATGGCCACCCCCAAATCTGCCGGCGCATGCGCAGGCACCCAAGCCTCCAGAGCACGCTCCACGCGATGCATCTGGGCTTGATTCCACGCTAAAAAATCAGGGTTTGCCATCGTTTATTCCATAGCCGCCGCATCCAGCCGCTTGATTTGTTGCTCCACAGCCGCGAGCTTGTCGCGGCAAACCTTGAGCAGCGCTGCGCCTCTTGCATAGCCCGCAAGCAGCTCATCGAGCGGCATCTGGCCAGAATCCATGCGAGCAACCAAAGCCTCCAAGGCTTGCAAAGCGGCTTCGTAGCTCAAATCAGCATCAGCGGCGGCGGGTGGTGCGGTTGTTTTTGGCATAGATGTTCAGCGAAACCTTGATTTTAGGCGGTGCGAACACCCGGCCGCGAAGCGCATGTGAAGCTGCGCGGTAAAATCTTGGATTGGGCGACGTTTGGGTCGCTTTTTTCATCCTCCTCATTCGATTGGGTTGCCAAACATGACCGACCTGAGTCTTGCAAAGCATTTGCAGAGATCATCGCCACTTCGGCTTGCTCCGCTGCCTGTCTCCAGCTATTTCGATCCAGCCACCTACCAGGCTGAGCAGCAGCGTATTTTTTCACAAGCGCCGAAATACGTGGGGCACAGCTTGGCTGTGCCGAATGTGGGCGATTATTACGCCCTGCCGCAAGAAGGCGAAGGCCGTGTGCTGATGCGCACGCCCGATGCAAAAGGCGGCTCACGCCTTGAACTGATCTCCAACGTCTGCCGCCATCGCCAGGCCGTGATGCTGCATGGCCGTGG
>JANNED010000014.1:0-1585 GCA_031388245.1 Variovorax sp. | reverse complement strand
TCCTTTCGCACCCACATCAAGTCGCCCAGGGCGGACTCGGCCGCTTTGGCTGATTTGCCTTTGCTTTTGACGGGCATCTGCGCCGGGTAACGCAGATGGCTAAAAGGTGCATGGTTCAGCCGACGAAAACCCAGCCACATGAACAGTCCAAAAGCGGCAAGATACGTCAGCCCATACCAGTGGATGGCCAAGGGCCCCAGCTGTAGTGCAACCGGGTTGATTTGAGGGTGAATCAGCATGGCCGAATTGTGCCCGACTGCGACCACCTGAACCACGCCGGTTTTGCGGCGGGCTGGGGAAAGCGAGATTTGCCAGCCGACACAGTTCACGCAAAAATAGGTGATGAACTCAAGTCCTGACACCTTCAATGGCACAAACAACCCCACGCCTATCAAAGTCTGCGTGATCGGCGCTGGCCCCAGCGGCATCACCGCTGCCAAGAACTGCCTGGCTGCAGGCCTGGAGGTCACCGTGTTTGAAAAAAACACCCGGGTGGGTGGTAACTGGGTATTCAATGCCAGCACCGGGCACAGCAGCGTGTATGAAAACACCCACATCATCAGCAGCAAGTTCTGGAGCGAATATGAAGATTTCCCCATGCCGCAGGGCTTTCCGGATTATCCGCACCACAGCCATTTACAGGCCTATTTTGAGAGCTATGCCAAATACTTTGGCGTGATGCCCCGCATCAAATTCGGCCATACCGTTGATCAGGTTGCCAGACTTCCTGATGGCACATGGCAGGTTGATTTCACGAACGACCAAGGTGTGCACCAACGTGACGTCTTCACCCATTTAATGGTGGCAAATGGCCACCATTGGCATCCAAAATATCCCGAAAAAGTAGGGGAGTTCACCGGCAAACTGATGCATTCGCATGACTTCAAAGGCATTGATGACAGCTGGCGCGGCCAGCGTGTTTTGGTGATCGGCGCGGGCAATTCAGCCTGCGACGTATCGGTCGAGGCCGCCCGGCTGGCGGGCAAAGTATGCATCAGCATGCGCAGCCCGCAGTGGTTTGTGCCCAAGTTCATTTTTGGCAAACCAGCTGATGTGTTTGCATCGCAAACCACTTGGCTGCCAGGCTGGATCAAGGCCAACAGCTTCAAGTTGATACTAAAATTGCTGCAAGGACCCTACGACAAAATTGGCTTGCCGGTGAACAAGAAATCGCCGTTTACCCAGCACCCAACGCTGAACTCTGACTTTATCGATTTTGTACGCCACGGCCGCATCCAACCACGCCCGGGTATTGACCGCTTTGAGGGCAACAGCGTGTTTTTCACCGACGGCAAGTCAGAGACATTCGACACCGTCGTCGCCTGCACCGGTTTTTGGATCAGTTTTCCATTTTTTGACAAGTCTTTCATCGATTTTCAACACGTCGACAAAACGCCGCTGTACCTCAAAATGTGCCATGCCGACTACAAAAACCTGCACTTCATTGGCTTGTTTCAGCCCTTGGGTTGCATCTGGCCCATGGCAGACATGCAAGCACGCTTGGCGGTAGCCGAAATCAAGGGCCAATGGAGTGCAGGTTTTTGTAGTCGGCATGGCACATTTTGAGGTACAGCGGCGTTTTGTC
>JANNED010000004.1:0-2938 GCA_031388245.1 Variovorax sp. | reverse complement strand
CAAAGCGGTAAGTTGGAGTGGGTTGTTGCGGCGCATGATGTTCTCCTGCGGGGACGAAATAAAAGTGGCGCTTGGTGTAACTTGACGATTCAGCGCTTAAAACTCTCGGCGAGCCGTGATGCTCACGCTGGTCTTGCTGCTGTCGTTGACGATGATGTTGGAATTGCTTCGGTTGAAATTGATCTGAGGCGTGAGGCGCCAGCTCTCCGATAACTTCCAAGCTGCGCCCAAGCTCAAGTCAAACTGGGTGTCTTTGCGCACTGCAAAAAAGAGTGGATCAGGGCCGCCATATTTACGGGTCTCCAGCGATGCGGTTGCAAACACGCCCCACTGCGGATTGAGTGGCATTTGCAAGCCAAAGCGCGCGCCGGCTAGGCGATGCCCCAAGTGAGGAAAGGCGGCATTGTCTTGGCTTTCTTGGCCTGCATACACACCGGTGTAGTAAATATTGCCGCCGCTGCTCTGAACAGCATAGCCCGTGCCCAGCACCGTGCGCCGCGCATCGCGTGCGGGCTGAGTGGGGTAATTCAAATCCGACAGCTGTACGTAGGTGCTCCATTGGCGCGTGCCATCGGGCCGATAAGTCCATTCGCCGGTGATGCCTGAGAGTTTGCGCAACGTGCTGCCGCCAATGGAGGTTTGGCCAAAATTGAGCACGCCTGAGAATTCATGGCGCTCCTCGCGGTAGCTCAGGCCGCCACTGGCATCGAGTTGATTGATGTTGAAATCACTGGCGTTGTTGCCATACTTGCGCAAGCTGGCATTCGCGCCACCGATGAATGACCAGCGCGGCGCGAGATTGGCACGGCCTGAGATGCCAGCGCCCCATTGCAGATAGGGCGCATCTGTTTTGATGCCCGAAGGCAACAAATTCACGATCGCGCCGCCCAGTGCAGGCACGGCAAAGCTGTTGCTCGATGGCCCACTGTTGACGTTAGAGTCATAGCCCAATGCCGTCTCCAGATGAAGCCGAATGGAGGAGCGCCCCGCTTCATCCACCTTGTCGATGGCTTGCAAAAATTCATCAATGCTGCGGCCCACACCTTCGGGCACACCCTCGGTCTTGGTCTCTTGCAGCAGCTTGCGAGCGTTTGCAGTATCACCCACCGCAAACATCGCGCGCGCAAGCTCGGCGCGCGCTCTGCTGTTGCCCGGCTGCACAGCCAACACACGCTCCAGAGCAAAGATCGCTCGAGCAAATTGCCCCGTTTCGTTGGCAGCAATGCCAAGCGCCGTATCAAAATCAGGATCCCCTGCACGCGCAGCTTCTAGCGGCATCAGCACATCCAAAGCTTTTTGCGCTTGCTTGGCCTGCACAGCCGCCATCGCTTCGCGTACCGGCGCATCCATCACAGCCCATGCAGGCAAGCTCATGCACGCGGTGAAGGCGCACGCATACTTCAATGGCCGCCATGGCTTGAAGAAACGGCGTTGAGCGCAATCGTTGTTGTTTGTCATATGCGTTCCTAAACTTCACTCCAAAAGAGTTTTTCATCGTGTCTTGTTCATCGCAATGTTTGCTCACAAAGCGGCTTTGAAATACACATTCCAAATGATTAGAAACCAATTCACGGCTTAGGGGAATACCCCGTTACATTTTTCTACGAAGAATATAAGAATGTGCTTATATATAAGTTTATAAATGAATACTTTAGGATTATTTTGAGATGAATCTTGCGTCGTCTGGCTCAAAAATTGGTTCGACTGAGGGCGAGCTTGCTCAGTCACTGCGCGTGTTTGACATGGCGGCGCAGCTTTTTGCTGTGTTGTCAACGCCGATTCGCCTGCGCATTTTGAGCGGTTTGTGCAACGGCGAGCTCACAGTCAGCCAGCTGGTCGAGCAGGTGGGCACCACGCAGCCTAATCTTTCACAGCATCTCAATGTGCTCTACCAATCTGGCATTTTGGCCAAACGCAAAGAAGGATCGCAGGTGTTTTATCGTGTGCAGAGCGAGCGAGCCGTGATGCTGTGTCGCAGTGTCTGCACGCAGGTGGCCATTGAAATGGATGAGCCGATGCTTCTCCCCGCTTCCGAGCGGCTGCTGGCGCGGGTGTGATGATGAATCGATTTCTCCAAAAAGCACCAGAAAATTTCATCGCCCGGCAGGATGTGCCGCAAGCCCGTGCTGAGCTCAAGGCGGGCTCAAAAGCTGACAGAAGGGGATTCATCTCTTCGGCATTTGCTACTGCTTTTGTAGCAGCCGGATCAGCATCTATGCCGGCAAGAGGCCAAAATACCCCATCAAATCCGGTTTCTGGCCAAGGCGATCCAAATATCTTGGCGTTGCCAGCGCACAGCAAAGCACTCGGCCAGTCTGTGGCTGCGCGGGGCTATGGCTTGCCCAGCGCCTATGAGAAAAATTTGCAGCGCCGCGAAAGCCCCGGGCTCACGCGCGTTTCTCAAGCCAGCGTGAGCTTTACGCCGCTGCAGGGCCTCTTTGGCATCATCACGCCCAGCGGCTTGCATTTTGAGCGGCATCACCAGGGTTGGTGGGATATCGAGCCGGATAAGCATCGCTTCATGATCAATGGCAGCGATGACACGATGTTGAAGAAGCCGATGGTGTTCACGATGGATGACCTCATGCGCCTGCCATCGGTGAGCCGGATTCACTTCATTGAATGTGGTGCGAATACCGGCATGGAATGGGGTAACGTGGCCGTGCCCACGGTGCAATACACGCACGGCATGATTTCGTGCAGCGAGTTCACCGGCGTGCCGCTGCGCTTGCTGCTGGAGATGTGTGGCGCAGATTTCAAACGCGGTAAATTCGTGCTTGCCGAAGGCGCAGATGGCTCGGGCATGACGCGCACGATTCCCATGAGCTTGGTGCTCAATGACGAAGTACTGGTGGCTTATGGGCAAAACGGCGAAATGCTGCGGCCAGAAAATGGCTATCCGCTGCGCCTGATCGTGCCTGGCGTGCAGGGTGTGAGC
>JANNED010000327.1:0-34030 GCA_031388245.1 Variovorax sp. | reverse complement strand
GCTCACCAACCCTGCCAGCGCACCCAACATCTTGATGGGTGTGTTTCACCCCGATCTCGTCGGTATCCAAATTCGCGCGTTGCAGCGTCTCGGGGCGGAGCATGCCCTCGTTGTCTATGGCCGCGATGGCATGGATGAAGTGAGTTTGGGCGCAGCCACGCTGGTCGGTGAGCTTAAAAATGGCGAGATCACCGAATATGAAATCCACCCTGAAGATTTCGGCCTCATGATGAGCAGCAACCGCGCCTTGCGCGTCGAGACGCCTGAGCAAAGCAAATCGATGATGCTCGCTGTGCTCGACAACCACAACAGCCCTGCCAGAGACATCGTTGCCCTCAACGCCGGCGCCGCGCTCTATGCGGCCAATGTGGCCGATTCGATGCGCACTGGCTTGGCGCTCGCGCAAGAGGCTCTGGCCTCGGGTGCAGCAATGCGCAAGCTGCAAGATTTCGTGGGCAAAACGGCTCAAGAGAGCATTTGATGGAGCGCAGCATGACGGATATTCTGAAAAAAATCATCGAGATCAAGCGCGAAGAAATCGCAGCCGCCAAACAAAAAATCTCACCTGAGGCCATGCGCTCTGATGCGCACAGCCGTGTGGTGGTGCGTGATTTTGTGGGGGCGATGCGCAGCAAGATCGCTCTGGGCCAAGCAGCGGTGATTGCCGAGGTGAAGAAAGCCTCGCCCTCCAAGGGCGTGCTGCGGGCTGATTTTGATCCTGCCGATATCGCGCAAAGCTATGCCATGGGCAACACGGCGGCCGTGATGAAGGCGGAAAAATCCAGCAAGCTCAGCGAAGCAGCCAAGGCAAAAATCATCTCGGCGGCCTGCTTGTCAGTGCTCACGGATCGGCAGTTTTTTCAAGGCCAGCCAGACGATTTGAAGCTGGCGCGCGCTTCGTGCCAGCTGCCTGTGTTGCGCAAAGATTTTATGGTGGAGCCTTATCAAATCTATGAATCCCGCGCTTTTGGCGCAGATTGCATTTTGCTGATCGCAGCTTGTCTTGACGATGCACAAATGGCCGATTTACAGGCTTGCGCCTTGAGTCTGGACATGGCGGTGCTGGTGGAAGTGCACGATCGCGCGGAGCTGGAGCGGGCCTTAAAGCTCAAGCAAATCCCCGGCAAAACCATGCTCGGTATCAACAACCGCAATTTGAGCACTTTTGAGGTCACGCTTGAGACCACGCTTTCCATGCTGGCCGATGTGCCACCACAGACGCTGCTGGTGACTGAAAGCGGCATTCTGACGCAGGCCGATGTGCAAAAAATGCGCGAAGCGGGCGTGCAGAGCTTCTTGGTGGGCGAGGCCTTCATGCGCGCTGAAGATCCCGGGCTGGCGCTGGCTGCATTGTTTGCTGGCGTGTCAACAGGATAGCTTAAATGCTATTTATTCAATAGCAAACTATATAGACGGCATGACGGCATATGAGTGATTTTTCTCAAAAAGACTTGCTACCAACGGCTCCAACACCCCGTTGGCAGGGCGATTGGCATGTGGCTGCAGTGCGCTCGGATTGGCAGCCTGTGTTGCACAGCTTTTCAGCCAGCCCCGCAGGCCAGCAACTGCAAGCTTTTTTGCACCAGCGCCTCTGCGCTGGCGCTGTGATTTACCCGCCCCAGCCCTTTCGTGCGCTCGAACTGACCGCTCTGCGCGAGGTGCGCGTGGTGATCCTTGGGCAGGATCCTTATCATGGTGCGGGGCAGGCGGAGGGTTTGGCTTTCTCGGTGGCGCATGGCGTGAAAATCCCGCCCAGCTTGCGCAATATCTTCAAAGAGCGCCAGCGTGATCTTGGGCTGCCGCCCTCTGAGCACGGCTCATTGCAAAGCTGGGCTCGCCAAGGTGTGTTGTTGCTCAACACCACTCTCAGCGTCGAAGATGGCCAGCCCGCCAGCCATGCGCGTCAAGGCTGGGAGGCGCTCACCGATGCTTTGATCAGCGCCTGCGCTGCCAAGCCAGAGCCGCTCGTCTTCATGCTGTGGGGAGCGCATGCGCAGGCCAAGCAAAGTCTGATCGCTGCGCACAACGCACTCGGCAGGCATCTCGTGCTGACGGCCAATCACCCTTCGCCATTGTCTGCCTTGCGAGCGCCTGCGCCTTTCATCGGCTGCGGGCATTTTGGCGCAGCGCAGCGCTTTTTGCAGCAGCTTGAGCGCGCTCAATCGCTATTTTTTATATAGCAAACTATGCTTATTCTATGCTGGCAAAACAGCCAAAATGCTTAGAAATGTATTTCAATCGCCAGGATGCCCCATGCGCATGTCATCCAGATAATCTTTGTTGATATTGATGCTGGTTTGGATGCCCACTTCATCAAAATGCTTTTTCAGCCAGCGTTGACCGCATTGACGGCCTAGCTCAAACAGCGCTTCAATCAGCTTGCCATCGGCGCTGGATTTGCTTGATGCCGGATACGCCTCCAGTGCCTCACCGCCGTCGATGCGGTGCAGGCGCACGGTGCGATAGCGCTCGGGGGGCAAATAGCCTTTGTCGATCAGGCGATTGACCAAATCGATCACGCGCATTTGCGAAAGCAAGCTGGCATTGAAGGTGAGCTCGTTGATGCGATCCAAAATATCACTGCCGGTATCGGGCACGGCATTGCGCTCAACAGGGTTGATTTGGATCAACACGATGTCGCTGGCTTTGCATTGGTAGATCAGCGGATGCAGGGCCGGATTACCGCTGAAGCCGCCATCCCAGTAGTGTTCGCCCTCAATTTCCACCGCACGAAACAGCATCGGCAAGCAGGCTGATGCCATCACAGCCGCAGATGTCAGCCGTTTGCCAGAAAATATCTCAGCCTTGCCGGTGTTGACATGCGTGGCGCACACATACAAATGCGGCGTTTGTGCGCGAGCGAGCTGATCAAAATCCACACAATCGGCCAGCAACTCGCGCAATGGATTGATGTCCAGTGGGTTGAGCTGTGCAGGAGACAAAGCCGAGGCCGATGGCACCATGCCACTGGCACGCCAGCCTGACAACCACATCGCCATCCAGCCGCGCTGGAGCTTGCTCGCTTCTCCCATTTGCGCGATTTTGTGCCAAAAATGAGTCAGCGCTTGGCGCGCCGCCACGCGGCCAGCCAGCGGATCACCAGGATGCTGGGCAAAACCCGCGCCCAGCACCACGGCATTCATGGCGCCTGCACTGGCACCACTGATGCCATCGAGCTGCAAGCGCCCATCTTCCAGCAGCACATCCAACACGCCCCAAGTGAACGCGCCGTGTGAGCCGCCGCCTTGCAGCGCCAGGCTCACCGGTTTTTCTTGGGCAGCAGGCTGAGCCGATGGCTCTTGAGCCTGCGTTTGTGCATGTTTTGGTGTCGGCTCGTGTGCGGCAGCGTCTGTCATGGTGCGAAATCCCTGTGGTGGTTCAATAGCATGTAGGTGAGCACATGCTATGCCAACACTGTGTCAGGTCATTTGCCAAGACAGCGTTTCGCCACCGCGCAAAGGTTTGAGCTCGGTATGGCCAAAAGGCAGGGCTTCAGGCAGCGTCCAGGCTTGCTTTTTGAGGGTGATGCTGCCGGTGTTGCGCGGCAAACCATAAAAATCTGCGCCATGAAACGATGCAAATCCTTCGAGCTTGTGCAGTGCGCCTGCGGCTTCAAAAGCTTCGGCATACAGCTCGATGGCTGACAGCGCCGTGTAGCAGCCCGCGCAGCCGCTGGCATGCTCTTTGAGATGCGCAGGGTGCGGGGCGCTGTCTGTGCCGAGGAAGAATTTATTCGTCTCTCCGGTGGCGGCTTGTACGAGAGCCACGCGATGTGCCTCGCGCTTGAGCACAGGCAGGCAGTAGTAATGCGGGCGCATGCCGCCCGTGAACATCGCATTGCGGTTGTAGAGCAAATGGTGCGCTGTGATGGTGGCGGCGGTGAAACGATCCGCTTGCGCGACATACTGCGCTGCATCTTGGGTGGTGATGTGCTCAAACACGATTTTGAGCTCGGGGAAATCTTTGCGCAGCGGAATAAGTTGTTGCTCGATGAACACGGCTTCGCGGTCAAACAAATCAATCTCGCTGCTCGTGACTTCGCCATGCACCAGCAGCAAGATGCCTTCGCGCTGCATCGCCTCCAGCGTTTTGTAGGTCTTGCGCAGATCCGTCACGCCGGCATCGCTGTTGGTGGTGGCGCCTGCGGGGTAGAGTTTCAGTGCCATCACGCCTGCTTCTTTGGCGCGCTTGATCTCCTCAGGGGGCAAGTTGTCGGTCAAATACAGCGTCATCAAGGGTTCAAACTTCATGCCAGCCGGCACAGCCGCCAAGATGCGCTCTTTGTAAGCCAAAGCCAGTGCTGCAGTGGTCACGGGCGGTTTGAGATTGGGCATGACGATGGCGCGCGCAAACTGTGCAGCGGTGTGCGGCACCACGGTGTTGAGCGCATCGCCATCGCGCAAATGCACATGCCAATCGTCGGGGCGGGTGAGAGTGAAAGCGGCGGGAGTTGAAAGGGGTGTCATGGGGCTATTGTCCCAAAAGCCAGCCTTCTTTTTGAGCTGCTGGCGAGCCGATGACACTTTATTGCGAGGGATCGCTCGCCGGGGCGAAATACGGCACGGGCTGGATGCTGGATTCCCAGCGCAGCTCGCCCGCTTCAAACAGCTTGAGTGTGCCGGCTTCAAATTGTTGCCAAGCTTCATTGCGAGTCAGCGGCGCTGTGGCCACGATGGCCATGCAATCGTCTTGCGCATTCATCTCGCGCAGATCGATGCTCACATCTTCATCAACCAGCTGAGCGCGATCAAACGGGGCGCGCCGCTGCACGAAATGCAGCTTGCTGGTGCAATAAGCAAACAACCAATCACCTTGGGAGAGCAGAAAATTGAAATTACCAAAATGTGCAATCTCGGTGGCTGCATCATGAATGGCCTGCGCCAGGGCAATGGCATCCGGCATCGCATCTTGCGGAAAACGCTGGCGCAGATGCTGGAGCAGGGCGCAAAAAGCCAGCTCACTGTCGGTCTGGCCAATCGGGCGATAGGTGCCATCGAGTTCTGGGGCATAGCCAACCAGATTGCCGTTGTGAATGAATGTCCAAGCTTTTCTTTGCCATTCGCGTTGGAAGGGATGGCAGTTGGCCAGACCGGCCGCGCCCTGCGTTGCCTTGCGGATGTGCGCCATCACGATGCGCGATTTGATTGGGTAATTTTGCACCCAAGCCGCAAGAGGTGAGCTGCAAGCAGGCAAATCGTCGAGGAAAACGCGGCAGCCCGTTTCTTCGTAGAAAGCAATGCCCCAGCCATCGCGGTGATGCCCCGTCTCGCCGCCGCGCTTGGCAAAGCCACGGAATGAGAAGGTGATGGCCGCCGGTTGGCGGGTGTTCATGCCCAGAAGTTCACTCCTATTGAATGCTATAAATCATATAGCAAACTAATCACATGATTCGCCGGCAAAACCCTGATTTCGCTCAAATACCCAAAAAATCAGGCTTCAATGCCCCAAAATCTTGGAGAGGAAATCTTTGCTGCGCTCGCTTTGCGGGTTGTTGAAAAACTCATGCGGCGTGTTTTGCTCGACGATCTGGCCTTGATCCATGAAGATCACGCGATCCGCCACCGCTTTGGCAAAGCCCATCTCGTGTGTGACGCAAATCATCGTGATGCCTTGGCCGGCCATCTCGATCATCACATCCAGCACCTCTTTGATCATCTCTGGATCTAGCGCCGAGGTGGGCTCATCAAACAACATGATTTTCGGGGTGAGGCACAACGCGCGGGCAATCGCCACGCGCTGCTGTTGGCCGCCAGACAGCTGCAGCGGATACTTATCGGCCTGCTCCGCGATGCGCACGCGCTGCAATTGCAGCATGGCGCGCTCATCGGCTTCTTTCTTGGGCAGCTTGCCCACCCACATCGGCGAGAGCGTGAGATTCTCCAGCACCGTGAGATGCGGAAACAGATTGAACTGCTGAAACACCATGCCCACTTTTTTACGCACTTCATCAATGGCCTTCACATCGTCGGTGAGCTCCACACCATCGACAGTGAGTGCGCCTTGCTGATGCTCTTCCAAGCGGTTGATGCAGCGAATCAGCGTGGATTTGCCCGAGCCCGAAGGCCCGCAAATCACAATGCGCTCGCCGCGCTTGACCTGTAGATCGATATCGCGCAACACATGGAAATTGTTGCCATACCATTTGTTGACTTTATCGAAACTGATGATGTTGTCGCTCATGGGGAAATCCTGAAAAATGAGTGGGGCTGCGCTGTGTGCCTTTCGGCTCAGCGCGCTTTGCCTTTGTTGACCTGCTTTTCCACCCACAGGCTGTAGCGAGACATGGCAAAGCAAAAAATAAAATAAATGAAAGCGATAAAAAGATACGCCTCCACTTTGAAAGGCCGCCAATCGGCATCGGAATTGAGCGCCAAGCTCATCGCGCCCGTGAGCTCATACAGGCTCACAATCGTCACCAAAGAGGTGTCTTTGAAGATCGAGATGAAATTGTTCATGATGCCCGGCACAACCATCGCCAGTGCTTGGGGCAGCACAATCTTGCGCTGTGTTTGCCAGTAAGACAGGCCCAGCGTGGCAGCCGCTTCGAGCTGCCCTTTGGGAATGGCTTGCAAACCACCGCGAATCACCTCAGCCATGTAGGCCGCAGCAAACAGCGTGATGCCCGCCAGCACACGGATCAACACATCAATCTTCACGCCCTGCGGCATAAACAGCGGAAACATAAAGCTGGCCATGAAGAGCACAGAGATCAGAGGAACACCGCGAATGAGCTCAACATAAATCGTGCAGAAGGTTTTGATGGCAGGCAAATTCGAGCGCCGGCCTAAGGCAACGAGCAAGGCAATCGGGAAGGCCATGGCAATGGAGAGCGTGGCCAGCAAAATCGTGAGCGGCAAGCCGCCCCAGCGATCGGTTTCGACCTTCGACAAACCCATCACGTTGCCATACATGATGGCAAAAAACATGCTGAGAACCACCACCCAGAGCAGCGCCAGCCAAGGCTTCCAGAAATAGCGAATGCAACTCACGATCAGCAAAGTGAGCATCAACACGGTGGCCACCAGAGGCCGCCATTGCTCTTCAAAAGGATAACGACCAAAAATAATCAAGCGGTATTTTTCTGTGACCACGCCCCAGCAAGCGCCAACACCTTCAGCCCGGCACAAATCGGCCGTGGGCGCCCAAACAGCCCGCAGCAAGCCCCAGCTGAGCGCCTGCAAGCCATACCAGATCAAAAAGCTGCCAATCAGCACAGTGGCCAGACTGGTTTTCCAATCGGCAAATAAATTGGCGCGGCTCCAAGCCACCAAGCCATCGGTGCGCACCGGCGCAGGGCGCGCCGGGATCGGCTGAAAGACAATTGCGTTGCTCATCTTGGCCTCCTTATCTTTCTTTGATCGCTGAGCGCTTGTTGTACCAGCCCATGAAGGCCGAGGTGCTGAGCGATGTGGTGAGATACACCAACATCACAATCGCAATGCATTCGACCGCCCGCCCGGTTTGGTTGATCGCCGTGTTGGCAATCGAGACCACATCGGGGTAGCCAATGGCCACCGCCAACGAAGAATTTTTTGTGAGGTTCAAAAACTGATTCGTCATCGGCGGGATGATGACGCGCAGCGCCTGCGGCAGCATCACCAAGCGCATTTCTTGGCCTTTGGACAAGCCCAGAGCAGCCGCAGCCTCGCTCTGACCGAGCGCGACCGACTGAATCCCTGAGCGCACAACCTCTGCCACGAAGGCGGCGGTGTAGATCGTCAGCCCGAGCAATACCGCCACAAATTCGGGTGTGAAGCTGCCGCCATTTTCAATCGCAAATTCACCTTTTTTAGGGTAGTCGAATTCGGCAGGTGCGCCGCCCAACAGCCATCCCAACAAACCCATCGCCAGCACCAGTGCAACGGGCACCCAAAACATGCTGCGCGGCTTGCCAGTCGCTTCAAACTGCACCCTCGCCCAGCGGCGATACACCCAGGCCAGCGCACAACCCGCCACCAAGGCCACCATCATCCAGCCATAGCCTGGTGCCCACAGTGGCTTGGGGAAATTCAAGCCACCCTTGCTTAAAAACACCGAGCCGAGCTGCCAAGCATGGGTGGTGTCGGGCAAGACTTCCGTGAGCAACAAATACCACATCAACAGTTGAAGCAAGATCGGAATATTGCGAAACACCTCGACATAGGCGTAGCAGATGCCGCGCACCAATGCATTGCGCGAAAAGCGCCCCACACCGATCAAGGTGCCCAAAATCGTGGTGAGAATGATGCCGACGATGGCCACACGCAAGGTGTTGGTCAAGCCCACCAAAAACGCACGCCAATAAGCGTTGATCGACTCATAAGCAATCAGGCTTTCGCCAATATCAAAACCCGCCGCTTGCGTCAAAAAATCAAAGCCACTTTGAATCCCGCGCACTTTCATGTTGTACACCGTGTTGGCGGCCAACCACCAGACCACAGCCACAACAATACTGACCATGATGAGCTGATAAATCAGCCCGCGAAATGCTTGGCTGCGGAATGAAAATGGTTTTTTAGGCGGCGAGGCGGGAGTTGTCATCTGTACACCACCGAGCTTTCAGCGAGCCAGGTGCCCTGTAAGGAGAAATGGAAGAACACGCTGCAAAGCCATCATGCAAAAAATAAGCCAGCGAATGGAGATTCCCTCCGCTGGCTCATCCATCTGCTGGCGCTTGCCCAGAAGGCTTTCGTTCAGGCTCCGATCAGCGGATCGGATAAGCGTACATCAGGCCGCCTTTGTTCCACAGATTGTTCACACCGCGTGGCAATTTGAGGGCGCTTTTCGGACCCACATTGCGCTCAAAAATTTCGCCGTAATTGCCCGTGACTTTGATCGCGCGTGCCATCCACTCTTTGTCGAGGCCGAGCAATTTGCCGGTGTCTTCCGTGGTGCCCAAGAGACGCTGCACGACAGGGTCGGTGCTGCTCTTCATCTGATCAACATTAGCGGCTGTGACGCCATACTCTTCGGCTTCGAGCAGACCATAGACCACCCATTTGACGATCGCAAACCACTCATCATCGCCACGGCGAACCATGGGGCCCAAGGGTTCTTTGGAAACCAACTCAGGCAGGATCACATGCTCATCAGGATTTTTGGCTTCTTTGTTGCGCACAGAAGCCAAGCCGGAGGCATCGGTGGTGTAAGCCACGCAACGGCCAGAGAAATAAGCGCCTGTAGATGCTTCGACTTTCTCAAACACGACGGGCTTGATATTGAGGTTGTTGGCGCGAGAATAATCGGTCAGATTCTTCTCAGTGGTGGTGCCTGATTGCACGCAAACGGTTTGGCCTTTGAGCTGCTTGGCGCTCTTGATTTTGCTTTTGGTCGTGACCATGAAGCCTTGGCCATCGTAGTAAGTTGGGGTGGTGATGTGCAGGCCCAGCGAGCCGTCACGCGTCAGGCTGAAGGTGGTGTTGCGCGACAGCACATCGATTTCGCCAGACTGCAAAGCCGTGAAGCGCTGCTGCGCATTCAAAGGCACATACTTGATCTTGGTGGCATCGCCCAAGGTGGCGGCTGCAATCGCTTTGCAAACATCCACATCCAAGCCAGACCAATTACCACTGGAGTCAGCAGCAGAAAAGCCCGCCAAGCCCGTGTTGACGCCGCAGACCACTTGGCCCCGTGCCTTGATCGCATCGAGCGTTTTGCCTGCAAAAGCAGGTGTTGCCAGCATGCTTGCCGTGGCAGCCAATGCCGCTAAGCCGAGTTTGGTGCAGATTAATTTCATGGTTTCTCCAAGAGATGGTTTAAGAAAGACAGCTTAACAAGCATGCAATATGCTTGCCAACTTGGCACGCAGTGTAGCCAAGCTCCGCGCATTTGCTCATCGGGGTTTACGTGAGCGCGGCGCGGTGTTCAAGCCAAGGAAATTCCACGCCAGCCCGCAAACCTCATCAGGTCATCAGTGTTGCAAGATTTTGGACAAGAAATCTTTGGTGCGAGGCTGACGATTCTCGGGATGGCTGAAGAACTCATCCTTGTTGCAATCTTCCAAAATATGGCCGCCCACATCAATGAAGATCACGCGGTTGGCCACTTTGCGGGCAAAGGCCATCTCGTGGGTGACGACCATCATCGTCATGCCTTCGTGTGCGAGCTTGACCATCACATCCAGCACCTCGCCGACCATTTCTGGATCGAGCGCAGAGGTTGGCTCGTCAAACAGCATCACGATCGGATCCATCGACAGGGCGCGCGCAATCGCCACGCGCTGCTGCTGGCCACCAGAGAGCTGGCCGGGGAACTTGTCTTTGTGCGCCATCAGGCCCACGCGATCCAGCATTTTGAGGCCGCGCACCTTGGCTTCATCGGGCGTACGGTTGAGCACTTTGATTTGCGCAATCGTGAGGTTTTCTGTGACGGAGAGATGCGGGAAGAGCTCAAAATGCTGAAACACCATGCCCACTTTGGAGCGCAGCTTGGGCAGATCTGTTTTGGGATCGTGAATCCCAATGCCATCGACCCAGATCTCGCCTTCCTGAATCGGCTCGAGCGCATTGACAGTTTTGATCAGCGTTGATTTGCCGGAGCCCGATGGGCCGCAAACCACGACCACTTCGCCTTTGTTGATCTTGGTGGAGCACTTATTGAGCACCTGAACTTTGCCATACCACTTGGATGCGTTTTTGATTTCAATCATGATTGTTTCCTTAGAAGCTCAATTACTATAAAAGTTATAGCGCTTAGCGCAGTTTTTATGCTGGCTAGCGCCCTCTTTTTTATAAATTATCGAATGATTTGGATTTTTAGTTGCAGGCGGCGCGCGGCGTACGAGAGCGCCAAGCACATGAAAAAATACACCACAGCAGCGAGCAAATAAGCCTCCACGGGACGGCCATAGTTTTTGCCCGCCGTCTCGAAGCCTTTGAGCATGTCATACGCGCCAATCGCATACACGAGCGAAGTGTCTTGAAACAGAATAATCGTCTGTGTCAGAAACACGGGCAGCATGTTGCGAAAAGCCTGCGGCAGAATCACGATGCGCATATTCTGCCCATACGTCATGCCCACGGCTTGGCCAGCATGAATCTGGCCGCGCGGAATCGATTGAATGCCAGCACGCACGATCTCAGAAAAATAGGCGGCTTCAAAGGCAATGAAGGTGACGATAGCGCTGGTCTCTGCCCCCAACGGCCGGCCAATCGCAAACGGGATCAACAAAAAGAACCACAGCAATACCATCACCAAAGGAATCGAGCGCATCGTGTTCACATAGGCCGCGGCAGGTATATCCAACCATGGCTTGCCTGAAAGACGCATGAGCGCCAAGAAAGTACCCAGCACAATGCCACCGATGGTGGCGACTGCGGTGAGCCACAGGCTGAAGATCAGGCCTTTGGTCACGAAGGGGCCAATCACAGCCCAATCAAAAAATGTGAAGTCTAAATTTCCCATGTCAGTGCCCTCCGCCCATACCGCCTGCTGCAACGAAGCCGGGCACACGGGTTTTCTTTTCGATGAAACCCATCACTCGGTTCACAGAAAACGCAGAGATCGCATAAAGCAAGGTCACAGCCAAATACATCTGCACGGGTTGCGATGTCTCCTCCCCAGATTGACGGGCAAAGAATGTCAGCTCTGCAATCGATACGGCGAAGGCCACAGACGAGTTTTTGATGATGTTCATCGACTCAGAAGTCAGCGGCGGAATCACAATGCGCAGCGCCATGGGCAGCAGCACGTAGCGGTAGGTTTGCGGTGTGGTGAAGCCCACCGCCATGGCCGCATAGCGCTGGCCACGTGGCAAAGCTTGAATGCCTGAGCGCACCTGCTCACTCACACGCGCGGACGTGAAGAAGCCCAATGCAAGCACCACCAACACAACCGAAGGCACGGTTTTGAGCACTGGGAAAATCGCGGGAATCACGAAGTACCACAGGAAGATCTGCACCAACAGCGGGACGTTGCGAAACAACTCCGTCCAGGCATTGCCAAATCTCACCAACCATGGCGAATTAGGCAGCGTGCGCAGTGTGCCCATGAGCAAACCCATGCTGAGCGCGACAACGAGTGCAAACGCAGAAACAGAGAGCGTCCAGCCCCAAGCCGACAAAATCCAGTTGAGGTAAGTTTGATCGCCGCCTTTGCCAAAGCAGCCGGCGATGATGTCGCCCGATGTGGTCTCTTTACAGAAGACCTGCCAGTCCCAAGCCATAGTTGCTCCTCGTTATAAGTGTTTCGTATTGAAGGCCCTTGCCTGTTGTAACACGGCTGTTGAAAAAACAAAAGCCATTTCAGACAAAAAAACCCCGCCACAACAAGCCGCTTGCGGCAGGGTTGGGGCAGGGTTTGCAAGAACTGCGCCTGAATTACTTCTTGGCGTAGTCTTCCATGGGCTTGTCGTTCAAATTAGCCCAAGCGGCTTTGGTGCTTTCAGACACTGGCAGGCCAATGCGCGCATTTTTAGGTGCAATCGGCTGCATGAACCATTTGTCCCACAGCTTGGCCATGTCGCCCGATTTGATCAAACCGGCAATCACATCGTTACCCAGCTTTTTGAAAGTAGGATCATCTTTGCGAATCATGATGGCAATCGGCTCGACAGAGAGCACCTCGCCGACGATCTTGAAATCAGCGGGTGTCTTGGAGGAAGCAATGTTGCCGGCCAAAATAGCGCCGTCCATCACGAAAGCGTCAGCACGGCCGGTCTCAAGCAGCAAGAAGCTGTCTGCGTGGTCTTTGCCGAACACTTCTTTGAAATCAACGCCCGTTGCGCGCTCATGCTTGCGCAGCGTTTGCACAGAAGTTGTACCCGTTGTGGTGGCCACATTTCTGCCGTTGAGCTGGTTGATACCGGTGATGCCCGAATTGGTTTTCACTGCAAAGCGCACTTCTTCCACGAAAGTGGTGTTTAAGAAGCTCACATCTTTTTGACGCGTGGCATTGTTGGTTGTTGAGCCGCACTCGATATCCACGGTACCGTTTTGCACGAGAGGAATACGGTTTTGCGAAGTGACAGACTGATACTTCACTTCGACTTTTTTACCCACTTGCTTTTCCAGCTCAGCCAAAATGCGTGAGCAAATTTCAACATGGAAGCCTGTGAATTTGCCATCACCTAAGGTGTATGACAAAGCGCCAGATGACTCGCGCACGCCCATCGTCACCACGCCAGAGGCTTTGACTTTGTCGATGGTGGACGTTGCTGGGGATTGAGCCAAGGTTGTGCCAGCGGCGATTGCGGATACGGCCAAGGCCAAGATTTGCTTTTTCATCAATTTCTCCTAAAGAATAAAGCGGGGATTAAAGCGGGGGATTAAAGCGGATGCTGAGAACGAGCTCATGAACAACGTGATTGTAAAAAATCAGCTCTGCGGGTATTCCCGCGAGTTGGGCTTTTATGCGGGTTTAACTGATGCATTTCTTGCATGGGCTCAAAACGGCACAACATCTGTGGGGTATTTCCAGAAATCGCGCAGCAAATAGCTCACTGGCAGGTCGAGCGACGTATTGTTGGGCGGGATCGGTTTGGCAAACCATTTGTCGTAGATCGCATAGATTTCGCGCGAACGAATCAAGCGCTTCATCTCTTCATCGATGATCTTCTTGAATTCAGGGTCATTCTTAGGCAACATGATCGCCAATGGCTCGGTGGTGAGGAATTTGCCGACGACTTTCAAGGCTTTCGGATCAGGGCGGTTGGCGGCCAAACCATACAGCAGCACATCGTCCATCACAAAGGCATCGGCCTCGCCTTTTTCGACCATCTCCACAGCGCGCGCATGATCAGGCGCTTCGACCACTTTCAAACCCATGAGACGCTCGCGGTTGGCAGATTCCACCGCCTTCAGCGGCGTGGTGCCCTTGGTCGAGACAACGGTTTTGCCATTCAAATCCTCTAGGCGCTCGGCCTTGCTGCTCGCTCTGACCAGCATGCGTGCGCCTGTGATGAAATGCGGCACGGTAAAAGCCACCTTTTCGCGGCGCTCTTTGTTGTTGGTGGTGGAGCCGCATTCCATATCGGCTTTGCCTTCTGCAATGGAAGGGATGCGATTGGCCGGCGTGACCATCATGAGTGTGATGCCATCCTCGCCTTTGGCGCCCATCTTTTTGCGCACTGTTTCAGCCAAACGCAAGCACAGATCAAGTGCATAACCCACGGGCTTTTTGTTGCCATCCAGATAGGAAAAAGGGACGGAAGACTCTCGGTGGGCAATCACGATCTTGCCGCCATTTTTGATGCGATCGAGCACAGGGCCGCTCTGCGCGAGCGCTTCAGGCAAGCTCATCGCCGTGAATGCCAGCATGCCGATGGTTAGAAGGAAGGTATGGATTTTCATCTTTATCTCACGAAACATGTTTTGAGTTACAAGAACTGTGCCATGCGGCGCTTTTTTTGCGTTATGCAGACACCTGATTTACCCTGATTTTTGTGCAGACAGATTGAGAGAGAAAGCGGCAAACCGCTGGTTTATGCAGCCAAGCGCAACGGTTGGGTGAGCTTGTCGGGCACGAGCAGCGCCTCCATTTGCGCTTTGCTCAGAATGCCCAGCGATTCGGCCACCTCGTCAATCGGCTGGCCAGTGGCTATCGCCGTCTTAGCGATCAAAGCGGCTTTTTCGTAGCCAATGATAGGGTTCAGAGCAGTGACAAGTGTGACGGATTCGCGCACCCGTTTGGCCAGCAGCTCGCGGTTAGGCTCAATACCGGCCACACAGTTGGCTTGCAGCGTGAGGCAGGCTTGCGAGAGATGCGAAATGCTCTTGAACAAGCTCCAGCCCATGATCGGCTCAAAGGCGTTGAGCTGCAATTGCCCCGCCTCAGAGGCCATGGTGATGGTCATGTCGTTGCCGATCACTTCAAAAGCCACTTGATTCATGACTTCAGGAATCACGGGATTGACCTTGCCCGGCATGATGGAGCTGCCCGCCTGGCGAGCTGGTAATTTGATGTCGCCAAAGCCTGCTTGCGGGCCAGAGCTCAGCAAGCGCAGATCGTTGCAGATTTTGCTGAGCTTGCAGGCGATGCGTTTCAGCACACCGGAGAGCTGCACAAACGCGCCCGTGTCTTGCGTGGCCTCCACCAAGTTAAACGCTTTCTTGACGGGAATTTTGCTCTCTTCCGCAAGATAGGCACAGGCCATATCAGCATAGCCAGCAGGTGCATTGATGCCGGTGCCAATCGCGGTGGCGCCGAGGTTGATTTCTTCGATCAACGCCCGGGCCTCGCGCAGACGCAACACGTCTTCCTCCAGCATGACAGCATAGGTTGAGAACTCTTGGCCGAGCGTCATGGGCACAGCATCTTGCAATTGTGTGCGGCCAATTTTCAGAATGTCTTTGAATTCATCGGCTTTTGCGGCAAAGCCTTTTTGCAAAATCTCCATGGATTCCAGCAAGCGGTCGATGCCCATCCACAGCGAAATGCGCACGGCGGTGGGATAGACATCATTGGTGCTTTGCGAGGCATTCACATGATCATTGGGATGCAGCACGTCGTAGCGGCCTTTCTCGAAACCGAGCTTTTCTAGCGCGACATTGGCGATCACTTCATTGGCGTTCATGTTGGTCGATGTGCCCGCGCCGCCTTGGATCACATCCACCACGAATTGCTCGTTGTAATGCCCTGCGATCAATTCATTGCAGGCCAAAATGATGGCAGCGGTGCGCTTGCGATCCAGTGCGCCCAAATCCGCATTCGCCCGGGCAGCGGCTTTTTTGACCAAACCGAAGGCTCGGATCAAATCGGGCATGGCCGAGATTGGCGTGCCGGAGATGGGGAAATTTTCTAGCGCACGTGCGGTGTGGACACCCCAGTAAGCCAGCGCAGGAATTTGCTTTTCGCCCAAGAAATCGTGCTCTGAGCGGGTCAGCGCTTGTTTGGCAGCGGCTTGCGCGGCTTGCATGGAAGTGAGGGCAGTGGAATTCGTCATTCGTATCCGATCAGGCCAATCCGAAAGGCTGGCATGGATCGAACTGTAAGAATATCGCGGGAAAATTGCCAATGCTGTTTCTGTGGCGCTTTATGCAAAAAACTAATGATCTGATATTTATGCGGCGATTGCATAAATATGGCTTGGTGATTACCCTTGCCGCCAACGCTCAGTTTTTGCTTTTATGGGCTTGCCCCAAGCTCGGTTTGTTGGTGTCGACCAAATAATCCCACAAGACCTGCGCCGTTCGCTTGGCTGGCCTTTGGCTGTCGCTTTTGCTTTCTTTGTTGCTCTCTCGCAAATTGGGTTTTTCACGGTAAGCGCGGATGTCCATTGTCATTTGCATCTCGCTGCTTGGGGCATCCGCAGCAACGAGACGCTTGGCTCGCAGCTCTTTCTTGACCGCGCTGTGCGGCAGAAAAGCGATGCCATGCCCTTCTAAGGCCATGGCTTTGAGGCCTTCCGCCATATCGGTCTCATACACACGGTCGAGGTGTACAGGCAGCGGCGCGGCCTTCAAGATCACATCCACCACTCGGCCTAAATAAGCACCGGGTGCATAGCCAAGGTAAGGCAAGGGCGTGACGGCGCGGCCAGGCAAATGAAAGATCGGCTGGCCTTGGCTGTCTGCCTGAGAAAACGGCGCGAGTATTTCGCTGCCTAAGCTGATGAATTCGTAGCGATCTGGATCGAGCTGCAATGGCTGGGAGGGATGGTGGTAAGCAATCAGCAAATCACAACTGGCCTCCACCAGCCGCATGGCGGCATCGTGCGTGTTGAGCGCGATCAGGCGACTTTTGATGGGCCCAAAACGTGTGCGCAAGCTGGTGAGCCAAGTGGGGAAAAAGGTGAAGGCCAACGTATGCGGCACAGCAAATTCAATCACATCCTGCCCGGCTGCAGAATGCGCACGCAGCATGGCACGGGTCGATTGCAAGCCCTGAAGTGTCTCCAGCGCCTGTGAATAGAGCGTTTCGCCGGCAGGCGTGAGGCGCGTGGGGTAGGAGCTGCGATCCACCAAATCCGTGCCGGCCCAAGATTCAAGCGATTGAATGCGCCGAGAAAAGGCGGGTTGCGTCACATGGCGCAATTGCGCCGAACGGCTGAAACTTCGCGTTTCCGCCAAACTCACAAAGTCTTCAAGCCATTTGGTTTCCATGAGGCCAAATTATGACGGCTGCTAGGGTTATGCAAAACTGGCATTTACCCTGCTACATTAATAATAGCAAACTATCTATATAGAATGCCGGCAATTCATTGTTTTCTTTGCACAATCAAGTTTCGCTTCGCATCTTCGGGGTAGGCGAAGGTGATCAGGCCATTTTTAACTTGTCCCATCACCAACATGTTGGCGGTGATGGCATCTTTGTCGTTGGCTGAGAAAGGCTTGTCGTAGGTGGCCACCACACCATAGTACACACGCGGCATGCTCTCGAGCGCCGCCTTGATGGCAGGCCCTGAAGCAACGCCATCGCGCAGGTTAAACATGGAGTACATGAGGATGTACATCGCGTCATAGCCTTGCGCCGCAGCCATGGGCACGGTCATGCGCTTGGCTTTGTACTTGCGTGCATAAGCTGACAGAAAGGCGGCTCGGCGCTCGTTGCTTGGCTCCGCAATAAAGGTTTGCGCCATCAGCGCACCTTCAGCGGCCTCCTTTGCACCATCAATAAAGAAGGGAAACGACAGAGGCCATGCGCCAACTTGCGGCACCTTCCAGCCAATGGCTTGCTTGGATTTGGCAATCACAGCATTTTCAGGCCCAACGGTGTAGCTGAAAATCACCTCTGCATCGGCAGCTTTGGCCGCCTTCATTTGTTCGCTCAAATCTTTGACGCCGACATCAAAGCGTGCCACATACACAGGCTTGATTTTTTTCGCATCCAGCGCCTTGAGCACATCTTGCAAGCCAGCTTCGCCATAGCCAGTCTTGTCGGCAAAAATAGCGATTTTCTCCCAGCCGCGCTTGATGAGATCCTCCACGACAAAAGGCGCTTGAATCGCGTCTTTGGCCGAGGAGCGAAAAATATAACTTTGTGGCGCAGGAAATTTTGCCGTGAGTGGCGAGCCGGTGGCGCACGGAATGATCAGCGGGATTTGCGCGGCTTGAAACAAGTCGAGCGATTTGGCAGCAACGCCCGTGTTACAAAACCCCACCACCACGCTGACCTTGTCTGCAATCAAAGCTTGTGATTGCTTCAATCCTTCATCAGGATTGGCCTTGTCATCCTTGATGACGAGCTCAAGCGGGCGCCCCAGAAAACCGCCCACCGCATTGATCTCTTCGACGGCCAGCTGAATACCGTTGAGCATCGGGTTGCCAAAATCAGCCGATGCACCCGTAAATGGCCCAATCACACCCACTTTGAGCGTGTTGCCCTGCGCCTGCGCTTGGCCTGAACCCAGCATCACACTGAGCACTGTGCCGACAATCGCGAACCAAGATGATGCATGTTTCATGATGTAACCCCAATCACATGCATTGTTCTACCAGTGCGGCATGCACTGTTTGCGTGCTTTCCCTTAAGCGCTGTAGATACTCAGCAAATTGTCAGGGAGCGTTTGCCTTGCGCGGAATGCCCGTGACGGAATATTGAAGCAATCGCTCACTCATCCAACGTGTCAGATCCAGCCACATCTGCCGCATTTCAGAATGCAAAGGTGTGCGAAAAGCACTGGGCAACTCCACCGTGACCACGGGCATGCCTTTGTGGACACCGCCGTAATTGCCCAGGCTGCCGGGAAAGATACCCACTTGATCAAGATACAGCCGCCCCAGCTTAGCGGGAGGCGCAGTCGGCCCATCAAAATCAAGCACGCCATACGCCGCATGAATGCTCACGATCAGATGCGGCTTGAAGCGCTCCATCTCCTCGTGCAAAAATATTGACTCAGGCTCAGACAGCGGCTTGGGGCCCGGCCATCGGCGCGGGTCGCGCTTGACTTTCTGCTCCCAATAAATCTTCGCTTCGCGCTCCCAATTGGGCGTGGGAAAGTTGCGATTCAAATCCACGCCATTGGCATTGGTGCGCCGTGCGGGGCTCATCAGCAAGCCATCCGGATTGAGCAATGGGATAAAGCGCCAATGCGCATCGGCATGAATCTCCTTGGCAAGTTGTAGCCAATGCATGGCCAAAGATGCTGACGACAATTCATCCCCATGAATACCACCAACCACGAGGACGCGCATTTTTGCATCGGCTTTAGGCAGATCGAGCATGTAAAGCGGCTGGCCTTTGACGGAACGCGCACCAGATTCTTTGAGCTGCGCTTGCAGGCAAAGCTGAGGAGAGACGTTGGGAAGTTTTTTGGTGAACTCGGTGCAGGCGGTCGAGGCGAGCGCTGGCGTTATCAAAGAGCTCAGTATGAGTGCGACCAAAGAACACGGAAGCCACGAAGGCTTGACGGAAGACACAGAAGATATTTTGTTCATGACACGTATCTCTTTTCTGTGCTTTTCGTGAAGTTTCCGTGACTTTCGTGTTCTTTTGCTTGACCTGCCAACGATTAAGCCACCTGCAATTCCTGCCCAGCATCTTCGCGCAGTAGGCGAAGCACTTCATCTCCATACGCCTCTAGTTTTTTCGCGCCTAACCCACTGATGCCCGAAAGCTCAGTAAGCGTTTGCGGCGCGGCTGTGGCCATGGCCAGCAAAGTGGCATCGTGGAAGATCACATACGCTGGCAAGCTGTGCTCGCGCGCGACTTCTGCTCGCCACGCTTTGAGCGCGGCAAAGCGGTTTTGTGCGCCGCGATCCAATGCCGCCAAAGTCTCGGGTGTTTTGGTTTTTGGCTTGCCGTCGCCGCGCGAGCTGGTTTTGCTTGCTCGCGCGCTCTCCGGCGCGGCTTCGCGCAGCATCACCGTGTGCTCGCCTTTGAGATACGCCTTGGCCAGCGGTTCGAGCTTCAAAGTGTTGAACTGCTCGGCATCGACGCTCACAGCGCCCAGCGCAATCAGCTGTCGCAAGAGTGCTTTGTATTGCTGCTCGGAGAGCTCTGCGCCGATGCCGAAGGTGGATAAGCTGTGGTGCGCAAACTGCGCCATTTTGTCAGTGGTCTTGCCGCGCAGAATATCAATGATGTGGCCTGCGCCAAAGCTGATGCCGCTGGCCTGCTGCACGCGGTAAATGCAAGAGAGCAGCTTTTGCGCGGCTTGTGTGGCATCCCAAGTCACTGCGGGGGAGAGGCAGTTGTCACAGTTGTTGCAACGGTAAGTGAGCCTCGCCTCTTCATGGCCCACTTGCTCGCCGAAGTAGCTCAGCAAGCGTGCGCGGCGGCAATCGGTGGCTTCCGCCAGCGACAGCAAAGCATCCAGCTTGCCGCGCATGACGGCTTTGTATTCATCGTTGGCCGGACTCTCATCAATCATGCGGCGCTGGTTCACCACATCTTGCAAGCCATACGCCATCCAAGCATTCGCGGCTTGCCCATCACGACCGGCGCGACCCGTTTCTTGGTAATAACCTTCAATATTCTTGGGCAGATCCAAATGCGCCACAAAGCGCACATCGGGTTTGTCGATGCCCATGCCGAAAGCAATCGTTGCCGTCATCACCACGGCGCTGCCTTCTTGCGCATCGCCTCTCAAGAAAGCATCTTGATTGGCTTGCCGCTCGCGTTGCTCCATGCCGGCATGGTAGGGCAAGGCGCGGATGCCCTCGCCTTGCAGCCACTGCGCCGTTTCTTCCACCTTTTTGCGCGATTGGCAATACACGATACCCGCTTCGCCTGAATGCTCCTCTTCAATGAATCGCAAAAGCTGTTTGCGCGGATCGGTTTTTTCGCTGATGCGATAACGGATATTGGGGCGATCAAAGCTGCTCACCAACTGCGCAGCGCCTTGCAACTGCAAGCGCTCTACCATGTCTTGCCGCGTGAGATCATCGGCGGTGGCCGTGAGCGCCAAGCGCGGCACATCGGGGTAGCGCTCATGAAACAGGATGAGCGAACGGTATTCAGGGCGGAAATCATGGCCCCACTGGCTCACGCAGTGCGCCTCGTCAATCGCAAACAGGCTGAGCAGCTTTTGCTCATACAGGCATTGCAGCAGGGCGAGAAAGCGCGGCGTGTTAAGGCGCTCCGGCGCGACATAGAGCAGTGCCAATTCGCCGCGCAGCATTTGCTGCTCCACGTCTCCGGCCTGCTGGTTATCTAATGTGGAATTCAAAAACGCCGCCGGAACACCCAGCTCATGCAATGCGCCCACTTGGTCATGCATCAACGCAATCAGCGGCGAGACCACAATGCACACGCCTTGGCCCTGCTGAGCGCGCAAAATCGCCGGGATTTGATAACACAACGACTTGCCGCCACCGGTGGGCATCAGCACCAAAGCATCCCCGCCGCCAAGCACTTGCCTGATCGCAGCGCTCTGCTGGCCACGAAACTGCGCGTAGCCAAACACATCTTGCAAAATTTGCTCAGGAGTGATCAAGGTCAAAGGGGGTTGGACAACACAGCTAAGCGACACGGATTTACTATCAATTGTAGAGCGCCTTCAGCATATTCGATGCGGGCAAACCTTGTATTTGCTTGTGAAGCCGAGATAGATGGCTCATCTTTGCTGCCACCGGCTGACCATCATGACTGCGGCTGAGAGCAAGGCCAGCCATGAAGCCAATCCGCCAGCGCCAAACCATTGCAGCGCAAAGCCACTGACCAATGGGCCGATCGCACCGCCCAAGGTATACCCGGTGATCATTGCCGCTGTGCCTGAGGCCACGGCAGAAGAGCCCATTCGAGCATCGAAATGGTGGGCAACGCGAATCATCGTCAGTGTGTAGAGTGCGCCACCCACGCCGCCCCACAGGATAGCTGTGGCATAAAGCAGCCAAGTGAAATGCGCGGATGCTGCAAAGGCCAAACTGGCCATCAACAGCAAAGCGCCTGCCACGCCAAACACGCGCTGCGGCGCAAAGCGATCCGCCGCCAAACCTGCGGGGTATTGGAAGGCGAAACTGCCCACGCCAAGAGCGCCCACAATGCTGGAGGCTTGCGCAAGCGAGAGGCCAAGCGCTGCACCATGGGCTGCACTGATGCTGGACAGGCCTGCTTCAAATACACCGCCTGCAAAAGCGATGAACACGAGCGCAGGCACAACTCGAATGGCCTGCCATGTGCTGCCGATTTGCTGTGAGAGCTCCTCGTGCGGATGTGTGGGCTTGGCTTGCGTGAGCTTCAGGCGCAGTGCGATGAATAAAGCGGCAAACTGCACCATCGCTGCAGCAATCAATGTTGTATTCGGCTGCCAGCCCAGCAGCGCGGGCACGAACGGGCCGGCAGCCAGCGCTGCGCCCAGCGCCGTTTGATACAGCCCCATGACTTTGCCCCTGCTGCCCGGCGGGGCATGCTCGGCCAGCAATGCTTCGGTGGCATTCCATACTGCCGCTGCACCCACGCCGCCCGCTACAGCGCTCGCGCACCACCACGCAAACGCATGGGGCGAATCCAGAAAAACGATATAACCTAGCGTACACAACGATTCCAGCACCATGCCCAGCAAATAGATGCGGCCTATGCCAAAGCGCGCAAAAATGCGCGGCATCACCGGGATGAGCAGCGCCACGCAGGCAAACGGAATCATCGCAAACGCGCCAACGGCCGCCGTGCCCATACCGCGCTGCTGGAGCAAGACGGCGAGCACCGGGCCAAACATGGAAAACGAGGTCACCACCAAAGTGGTGGCGGCAGCAAGCGCCCAGAATTTTTTCATGGGGTGTCTGCTTTTGGAAAAGTCTGATTAATCACCCAAAGGCCGCAGCAGTTGCGCCACATCGTCTTCGGTAAACAGCGCTTGCTTGCGCATTTGCGCGCCGCTCAGCATGCCATCCGCAAGCGCTGCTTTGCGCTCTTGCAGCTTGAGCATGCGCTCTTCAATCGTGCCACTGGCTACTAGCTTGTAAACGAAGACTTGGCTCGTTTGGCCGATGCGATGTGCGCGATCGGTGGCTTGGTTTTCTACCGCTGGATTCCACCACGGATCGTAGTGAATCACAGTATCGGCCTGCGGCAGATTGAGGCCCACGCCGCCAGCTTTGAGGCTGATGAGGAAGAGTGGCACTTGGCCGCTGGTGAATTGATCGATGATGTCGTCGCGCTTGGTGGATTGCCCGGTCAGTTTGACCCATTTGATTTTGCGCTTGACCAACTCTTGCTCAATCAATTCAAGCATCGAGGTGAACTGAGAGAACAGCAGCACTTTGCGCCCCTCTTCCAGCATCTCGGGCAAGATTTCCATCAGCAAATCGAGCTTGGCTGATTGTTTGACTTGTCTTGCGCTTTCAGTGGGTACGAGACGCGGATCGCAGCAGACCTGACGCAGCTTGAGTAGCGCATCGAGCACCTGAATTTGCGAGCGTGCCAAGCCTTTGTCAGCCAGCGCATCGCGCACGGTTTTCTCAGTAGCGAGGCGAATCGTCTCGTACAAATCGGCTTGCTTGCCCTCCAGAGCCACCATGCTGAGCGTCTCGATCTTGTCGGGCAGATCTTTGAGCACTTCTTTCTTCGTGCGCCGCAAGATGAAGGGCGTGACGCGACGACTGAGTGCAGCAAGCAATTCTGTATCGCCATGCTTTTCAATCGGCGTGCGATAGAGCTCTTTGAAGCGGCGGGCGCTGCCCAGAAAGCCGGGCATCAGAAAGTGAAACAAGCTCCAGAGCTCGCCAAGATGATTTTCCATCGGCGTGCCGGAGAGACACAAGCGCTGATCCGCCGGCAGCTCATAGGCGACTTGCGCGGCATCGGTATGCGCATTCTTGATGTTTTGCGCTTCATCGAGCACCACGACCGACCACTTTTGCGCAAGCCAACGCTCTTTATCGCGCGGCAGCAACGAATACGGTGAGAGCACGATATCGGCTTGGGAAATATCTTGCGCGGCTTCATGGCGAGCAGCGCCGTGCAAGAGCAACACACGCAGAGACGGCGTGAACCGCGCTGCCTCACGCTGCCAATTGCCCATGAGGCTCACGGGCGCGATGATGAGCGCGGGGTTTTGCAGCCGGCCGGCTTCCTTCTCGATCAGCAAGTGAGCCAGTGTTTGCAGCGTTTTGCCCAAGCCCATGTCGTCTGCCAACACGCCGGCCAGCCCTTGCTCGCGCAAGAATTGCAGCCAGCTCACGCCTTCGAGTTGATACGGCCGCAGCTCAGCTTTTAAGCCTTCTGGAAGGAGCACAGGCTGCAATGCATTCACGCCGCCTTTGAGCTGGGCGAGCAATTTGCGCAAGCCGCGCGCACCATCCCATACCGCGCCCTCGCCGAGCGCCGCTGACAAGCGCAACGCTTCTAGGCGCGACAAGCGCAGGCTCTCGCCATTCAGATTGTGTGAGCCATCGAGAAGCTCTAACAGCGCAGAGAGCCATGGCTTCAGTGGCTCGGTGGGCAGGCGCAACCAAGCGCCGCCTGCATCGTTAGGATGGGGTACGTACATCGTCTCAGGAAGTTGTAGCTCAGCGCCTTGCGCGAGCTGACTTTTGAGCAGTTTGATTTGCGCAATTAAGGCGGGTAGCGCTGGCAGGATGTTGATGCGCTGGCCTTGCACTTCGATGCCCAACGAGAGATCAAACCATGGCGAGGTGTCATTGGCCTCGGCAGCCAATGAGCCATCGGGCGCGTTACCTGTTGGCAAGGCTTGCACCTCCTCTTTACCCTGCATTTTGAAATGCAAAGCATCCGCACGCTGCACCCAGCTGAGCAGCTCTTCTGGCATCGTCACGGTAAACCCCGCATCTTTGAAGATCCCAAAAGCTTCATCAACCCAATGCACCCAAGGCATCTGGCTGGTGGGCGAATGCGGCGGCAGATAAAACTGGCCTCGTGTATTGCCTTGCAACTGCTGTGCATGCAAGAAACCGATGGCGCGTTTTTCAGCGTCCAAATCGCGATGCAACAAGGCGCGCTCATTGCCACCGCCGCTGTCGATCAGCACGGGATTGCCCATGCGATGCGAAAAAAAGCGCGTACCGCCGTAGTCAAACGCCAGCGTGAGCATCAAAGCGCCGAATCTTGCTTGCTGTGCTTCGATCACCTGCTCTGCCAACAAATGCCACTTAGGCGCGATGCCTTTGATCTCGCGCGGTGGCTTGGCAAAAGGCGGCATCGGCAAGCCCGCCAAATGTCGTAGCAAAGATTGCTCATGATGCAGCCACGCGCTTTGCGCGATCGGCGGGCTTTGCAGCAGCGTGAGCAAGCGTGGCATGGGCATGCCTTGGCTGCTCACAAAGCCGAATTGCTTGGCATCGAGATCCACATACATCGCAGGGTTGTTGTGATAGATCTGCACCGCGCTTTTGTTGTCAGCTTGCGCCGCTTCAGCTGGCGTTAACACTTGCGCACAGAGCTGCCAAAGCACATCGTTTTGATCGCGCTCTTTGCGCTCTTTCCAATGCCACGATACCTCGCGGGGTTCGCCGGCATGCAGCGCCACGCCCAGGCTCTTACCATCTTCACTCCAAAACAATCGGCCTGTCTCTTGCGCGAGCCTCAGCGCCAATTGCCCCATATCTCCCTCCATGCAAGCTTGCGTCACAAGGCTGTAGCCGTAGTAGCTGCCGCTGCGCCCCATGGCTTGGATGATTTTCACGATCTGCGCATCGGTCTCCGACAGCGCGCTCATGTCCACATGGTTGACGGTGCGCACTTTGCCCCAGCCGCCACGCAGCAAGTCTTTGGCTTGGCCATAGCACAGGTGCAATTGCTCTTGCAGTTTTTGCTTGCGCACTTGCAGCATGAAGACGAGATGGTCTTGGCCGGAGCCGGAGGGAATGCCTAAAGTGTCGGCATCTTCAGAGCGCACGGGAATGGGTTCATCATCGGCATCTTGTGCAAACAAATCGAGCCAATTTTGCACATCACGCTCATTGCGGGCTTGGCTTGTGGGCTTTGAACTGTAGGCGACAGTGGTGATGCTTTGCGATGGCAGTTGCGGGAAGGCTGGTCTTGGCGCAGAGGAATCATGTCGCGCGTCCACCTTGGCTCGGCTTTGCATCACCACGCCACCGCTGCAATACGCGGCTTTGAGCATCAGTGCACCGGCGTGTTTGCAGCGCGAGCCTACGGGGCAATTGCACTTGGATTGCCAACTGCTGATCTCGCCCCAAGCGGTCATCTCCACATCAACGCTCACGACATAAGTCTGGTGCCCTGAGCCCTGCACTTGCGCACTCAGCGCCCACTCCGAGGTGCTGCTCTGGCTGGCCTTGTAATCGTCAGCTACTTTTTGCATCACATAGACCTCGCGTGCGCGGTCGTATGTCGCCTGGCCTAGCTGCTTTTGTAAGCTGAGTAGATCGAGTGTAAATTTTGCATGGCTTGCCATAGCGTGTCAGACGCGCCCAGATGCGCTCAGGCACCGACAGCTACGGCTGAAGTGATTGCTGCCGGGGATGCTTTGAGCGCTTCTAGCGTGCTCTCCGATTGCTTGTCTGCATGGTAAGAGCTGCGCACCATCGCACCCACGGCTGCGTGCGTGAAGCCCATGTTGTACGCCTGTGCTTCAAACATTTTGAAGGTGTCAGGATGAACATAACGCTTCACAGGCAGATGTGAATTGCTGGGTGCAAGGTATTGACCAATGGTCAGCATGTCGATGTTGTGCTCGCGCATATCGCGCATGACTTGCAGAATTTCTTCATCCGTTTCACCCAAGCCAACCATGATGCCACTCTTTGTGGGTACGCTTGGATGGTGTGCTTTGAATTTTTTGAGCAGGTTCAGGCTGAAGGCGTAATCCGAGCCAGGACGGGCTTGCTTATACAGGCGGGGCGCGGTTTCTAAATTGTGATTCATGACATCGGGCGGCGCGGCTTTGAGGATTTCAAGTGCGCGGTCGTCGCGGCCACGGAAATCGGGGACGAGGACTTCGATGGTGGTTTGCGGGGAAAGCTCACGCGTCTTCTCGATGCAGGCGACGAAATGCGCTGCACCACCATCGCGCAAATCATCCCGATCGACGCTGGTGATCACCACGTATTTCAGTTTCAAGGCAGCGATGGTTTTGGCGAGGTTCAGTGGCTCATCGGCATCGAGCGGATCGGGGCGACCATGCCCCACATCACAAAACGGGCAGCGGCGCGTGCATTTATCGCCCATGATCATGAAAGTAGCTGTGCCCTTGCCAAAGCATTCGCCGATATTGGGGCAACTGGCTTCTTCGCACACCGTGTGCAGCTTGTGCTCGCGCAGGATTTGCTTGATTTCGTAAAAGCGCGTGGAAGGGCTGCCGGCTTTGACACGAATCCAATCGGGTTTCTTCAAAAGCTCACTTTGCTCGACCTTGATGGGAATGCGAGAAAGTTTGGCTGCAGCCTTTTGCTTGGCTGAAGCGTTGTAATTTTCTGCGGTTTGTGCTTCGCGGACGACGTCTAGAGTGCTCATCAGAGCATTTTACGTCGGCATCAAGCGATCTATCTCTTGCTGCATGGCTTGTGTGAGCTGGGCGTAGAGTTTGAGTTTGTCAGAGGTGTCGCGCAGGCGCTGGGCGATGCGAAGGCTGATCGACATCATGAATTTGGCGCCGATGGCGGGCTGCTCGGTGATGAGCTGCTCCAAGGCGCCGCGCGTGAGAATGGCAGCACGCACATGCGATGTGGCTGTGCAGGTGGCTGAGCGCGGCTCGCCATCCACGATGCCCATCTCGCCCAATAAGCTGCCTGCGCCTAATACAGCCGTGGTCACCGGCGTGGTACGGCTGACGACAATGCTCTCGACAGTGACCTCGCCATCAAGCACAAGGACCATGTAGTCGGTGTTGTTTTTGTCGCCTTCTTGGATGAAGACCGTACCTTCTGCAAATTTGCGTGGGTTCATGTAGCTCACCACGATGCGCGCTTCATCCAATGTGAGGCGCATCATGGCATCTGGTGCGGCGAGCAGCAGAGCAGCCAACTCGGCGCTGTCAGAGCCTTCGGTTCTGCGCATGCGATCCAGCAACTCTTCGTCGAGGACGGTTTGCTGCTCAGTATCACTGAAGACTTCAGGGGTGCGGGAGAAGAGCTTTTTGAACATAACAAATATTTGTAGAGTTAAAATCATACTCCTGCGAGGAGCGTTGCAGCAAAGTTTTTACAGCTTTGCCAGGCTTGCAGCCCAGAATCTGGAACAACGACGCTCACCGATTGAATATTTTTCTTCAGGTGAGCCCCGTGTCTGATTCCCCAAAAACCATCGCCGTTCCCGAGATGTTGCTGTCTGGTTTAGAGCCGATCAAGATCGGCCAAGGCACACTCTTCGTCAACGTCGGCGAGCGCACCAACGTCACTGGCTCCAAAGCCTTTGCCCGCATGATTTTGAATGGCGAATACGAGCAGGCGCTGGCCGTGGCACGCCAGCAGGTGGAAAACGGGGCGCAAATCATCGACATCAACATGGATGAGGCCATGCTCGATAGCGAAGCAGCGATGGTGAAATTCTTGAAATTGATTGCCAGCGAGCCGGATATTGCACGCGTGCCAATCATGATAGATTCATCGAAATGGAGCGTGATCGAAGCCGGGCTGCGCTGCATTCAGGGCAAGGGCATTGTGAATTCGATTTCGATGAAGGAAGGCATTGAAGCTTTCAAGCATCAGGCGAATTTGTTGCGCCGCTATGGAGCGGCTGCGGTGGTGATGGCGTTTGACGAAAAGGGCCAGGCCGACACCTATGCGCGAAAGATTGAGATTTGTGAGAAGGCCTATCGCGTGCTGGTTGATGAAGTGGGCTTTCCGCCAGAAGACATTATTTTCGACCCCAATATTTTCGCCATTGCCACCGGCATCGAGGAGCACAACAATTACGCGGTCGATTTCATTGAAGCGACGCGCTGGATCAAGCAGAATTTGCCGGGCGCGAAAGTCTCGGGTGGTGTATCGAATGTAAGCTTTAGCTTTCGCGGCAACGACCATGTGCGCGAGGCAATTCATACCGTGTTCCTCTACCACGCGATCCAAGCGGGCATGGACATGGGCATTGTGAACGCGGGGCAGCTGGGCGTGTATGAGCAGATTGAGCCAAAGCTGCGGGAGCTGGTAGAGGACGTTGTTTTAAATCGTGATCCGGATGCTGGAGAGAAGTTGGTGAACGCCGCTGAGGGCTTGAAGGGCGCAGCGAAAGATGAATCGACCAAGCTCGCGTGGCGCGAAAAAGACGTGAATGGCCGCTTAGCGCATGCGCTGATTCATGGCATCACCGACTTTATCGTCGTGGATACAGAGGAGAGCTACCAAGCCATCAAGGCCGCCGGCGGCAGGCCGCTCCATGTGATCGAAGGGCCGCTGATGGACGGCATGAATATCGTAGGCGACCTCTTTGGCCAAGGCAAGATGTTCCTTCCGCAAGTGGTGAAATCTGCTCGCGTGATGAAGCAAGCGGTCGCGCATTTGCTGCCCTACATTGAAGCTGAGAAAAAGCTCATGGAAGCCGCCGGCGCGGATGTGCGCACGAAGGGAAAAATCATCATCGCCACGGTGAAAGGCGATGTGCATGACATTGGTAAAAACATCGTCACTGTGGTTTTGCAATGCAATAACTTTGATGTGGTGAACATGGGTGTGATGGTGCCCTGCCATGAGATTTTGGCGCGCGCCAAGGTGGAAGGCGCAGATATTGTGGGCCTCAGTGGCCTTATTACGCCGAGTCTGGAAGAGATGCAATACGTGGCCGCAGAGATGCAGAAAGACGATCATTTCCGCATCAAGAAAATCCCGCTGCTGATTGGCGGCGCAACTTGCAGCCGCGTTCACACCGCCGTGAAGATTGCGCCACATTACGAGGGCCCGGTGGTCTATGTGCCCGATGCCTCGCGCAGTGTGGGCGTGGCGCAGAGCTTGCTCTCGGATCAAGCGGCGAAATACATTGATGAGCTCAACGCCGATTACGCGAAAGTGCGAGAGCTGCATGCAAAGAAGAAAGTCACGCCGATGTGGCCGCTGGCCAAAGCGCGGGCGAACAAAACGCCGCTGGATTGGGCAAGCTACACCCCTCCCGCGCCGAAGTTCATTGGCCGGCGCTTGTTTAAGAATTTCGATTTGACCGAGTTGGCCAAATACATCGACTGGGGCCCCTTCTTCCAGACGTGGGATTTGGCCGGGCCTTTCCCACAGATTCTCAAAGACGAAGTGGTCGGCACGGAGGCTGTGCGCGTGTATGCCGATGGCAAGCGCATGCTCCAGCGCCTGATTGAAGGCCGCTGGCTCACGGCCAATGGCGTGATCGGCCTGTATCCAGCCAACAGCGTGGGCGATGATATTGAGATTTACACGGATGAAACCCGCAGCGAAAAACTTATGACGTGGCATGGCCTGCGCCAGCAGACGGAAAAGCAAATGATCGATGGCGTGATGCGCCCTAGCCGCTGCTTGAGTGATTTCATCGCGCCACGCACGGTTCGCTCAAATACTCCTAAATCAATAGCAAACTTTGTAGATTCTATGCCGGCTCACAGCCAAAAAGACTTGAAGAATGATTACATCGGCATCTTTGCCGTCACAGCGGGCATTGGCGTGGATAAAAAAGAAAAGTTCTTCACCGACGACCTCGATGATTACAGCGCCATCATGCTTAAAGCACTGGCTGATCGCTTGGCCGAAGCCTTTGCTGAAATGCTGCACCACCGCGTGCGCACCGATTTATGGGGCTACGCAGCAAATGAGGCGCTCTCCAATGAGGAGATGATCCAAGAGAAATACCGAGGCATCCGCCCCGCCCCCGGTTACCCAGCGTGTCCTGATCATTCACCCAAGGCAGACATGTTCCGCGCCCTGCAATGCGAAGACATCGGCATGGCGCTGACGGAAAGCCTAGCCATGACGCCAGCCGCCAGCGTGAGCGGCTTCATGCTCAGCCACCCCGAGGCGCAATACTTCAACGTCGGCAAGATTGGCGAAGATCAGCTCAAGGATTTGGCTGCAAGGCGCGGCGAGACGGAAGAGCAATTGCAGCGATTACTGGCGCCGAATTTGTGATTCGCCTTAGCGATTAGTTGGCTTGCAGCAGAGCTAGCGCTTGCGCGGGTGGCAACACTTGCAGCCCCATTGTCAGTAGCTCACTGGCCAAGACGAGCAAGTCTTGGTCACCTGTGATCAGCATGCTTGCTTTGCTGTGGAGTGCGAGGTCGATGAAATGATTGTCTTTTGGATCTCTGCAGCGAACCGCGCCAGGGAATGGCGCGGGATTGCTTTGCCAAATTGCGGCTGAGTGCAGATTAAGCACAATGCGCTGCCTTTGATCACAATCAAGATAGCGCTCAAACTTTGGCTTCGCCAAACGGCTGGCAAATTCAGCATAGCTGACTTCGCACAGCACGACTTGTTCGCAGAGCAAAACGTGATCGAGTAAACGTGCTGTTAATCCAGCTGGGGCAATTGCTGCACTGATGAGCACGTTGGTGTCAATCACCAATCTTTGCGGTGTTACGCGCAAGTTGTTCAGCTCTCGTCAGCCAACAGCTCTTCAAGAACCGCTTCGGTCATTCCCGCGGCCTGAGCGGCTGCTCTACTTTGCTTGAGTTCGTTAACCAAGCGCTGCGCATAAAAAGCCCGCATCGCCTCGTAATCCTGCGCGGGCACCATGACACCGATCACGCGGTCGTGGCGCTTGACTTGCACGGGTTCGCGGGCGGCTGTGTCGAGGAACAAGCCGAAATTGGTTTTGGCAGCGTTGGCGGTCATGGTTTGCATGCCGCTATTGTAGCCATTTCGTGCGAATCGTGCGAATCGAACGAAATAAGCATCTGTGAATCACTTCAAATCCCGAAAAAACGCTGCTGTGGCGTTGCGCGCCTGAGGCAGATTCATCAGCGTATGCGGCGCGCCGGGAATCAGCACGATGGTGGCGGTTTTGTTGTCTTTGAGGGCCTGGCCGCAATGGCCTTGAGGGGCAGCATTGCCCAGCCATGGGTTGGATGCTGAGAAAAAGACATCGGTGGAGCTCATGACGTTGAGCACCGGGCGGTCTTGCGGCAAGGTGCTTTTGTGCTCGGTCACGAAGTAATTGTTTTCGCAGCTCCATGAATAAAGTATGCGGCCTGCAAACTCATTGCCCGCATAACGCGCCACGGAAGTTGCGCCCTCGCTCGTGCCCGCGAGCACTAGGCGGGCTGTATCGACCCAAGCGAGCCCTTTGAGCGCATCGGCTGCCAAGCGGATTTCAGAGGTGCGCAGCGCATGGATTTGCTCATAGACGCTTTTCTCAATGGGGGATTTGTAGGTCAAGCGATCAGGCAAGGCAAACGAATCGGGGGCAATGCTGGCCACCCCTTGTGTGGCCAGCCATTGCTGCCATTCGCCAATGGCTTTGAGCGAAAGACCTGAGGAGCCATGCATGAACACGACGACGGGCGCTTTGCCTTTGAGATCGCGCGGGGCATCTTTCATCAAGCCAGCAAATACCGCGCCGCCTGTGAGCGATGCAGGTAAAACCAATGCCGCTTGATCCATCACGGCTTTGGCCGAGGCAGGCGTGTGCGCTACCGCGCTGCCCATGATCTCGCCTTTGGGAATGGCGGGAGCTGCTGCTGGCAAAGCGCTTGCAGGCGTTGGTGGGTTGTGGCTGCATGCGGCGATGGCCAGCGTTAATGCGAGCGCCATTGAGGCGTGTGCAAAGCGAAGTGGGGTCGTGTTCATATAAAACATCTGTTTATCTTGAACAGAATATAGTGGCTCCGGCGTATCGCGTCCAATGCATAAATATGATGTATTTATAATCATAAGCTATGAATCTCAATCAACGTCAGCTGCGCATGTTTGTCGTGTTGGCAAGCGAGGAGCATTTTTCGCGCGCCAGCCAGCAGCTGCACATCAGCCAGCCCGCATTGAGCCGAGCCATTCAAGAGCTGGAGACGCAACTGGGCGTGGCATTGTTCAACCGCACCACCAGGCAATTGGCACTGACAGAAGAGGGGCAGCGGTTTTTACCCATGGCGCAGCGTTTGTTGCGAGATATGGCGCAGATCACGGATGAGCTGTGCGCACAGGCCACTGGCGTGCGCGGCACGGTCACGCTGGCAGTGGGCACGGCGTTTGGCAGTGTGCTCTTGCCAGCTATGTTGCTGAAGTTTTGCCAAGCATTTCCGCTGGTGCAGGTGCGCGTGTTAGACGATAACAGTGCGGGCATCACCCGGCGGGTGCTCAGTGCCGAGGCTGATCTGGGTATCGGCTCGCCATTGGGCGACACCGCAGCTCTCGATTGCGAGCGCTTGGTCAGCGCCCCGCTGGGCTTACTCTGGCCGCCAGAGCTTGGCTCAATTCATTCGCCAATGCACGATGAACTGCCCATGCTGCGCGAGCCTGAAGACAGCAGCATTATGAATATTCTGCGCATGCGCGGCTCGCCACTGGTGTCGCGTATGCAGCAAGGTGTGGAAGTGAGCAGCTTGGCGCTTCAGCTAGCGTTGGCGCGTGCTGGGGTGGGCGTGGCGGTGGTCTCTGCATTGGGCGCGTCGCATCCACTAGCGCATAGCATGCACTTTGAGCCTTTACAGCCGGCGATAGACCGCGAGATTTTATTAATGACACAACGCACACGTCTCTTGTCGGCCTCAGCAAGAGCTTTCGTCACAACGATTCGTGAATCGTTCAAGCCAACCCAATTTGTAATACCTGAGCTGAACGCACTGGTGCGACTGACAGGCTGAACAACTCAGGGCTTATTTGATCAAACCTTCCGCCTTCATCGCCTGCTGCACTGCAGGCCGGGCGGCAACGCGCTCGCGCAGGGCAAGCACATTGGCAAAGGGCGAGAGATCGACCTTGGTGAAAGCTGCCCAGTTGGTGACGTTGAACAGGTAGCCATCGGCCACGGTGAAGGTATCGCCCATCAAATATTGCTTGCCGGCAAGTTCACCGTCGATCCACTTCAGGCGGCCTGCGATGCTGTCTTTGGCCATTTGCTGCACCTCGGGCGGCATGCCGGGCTTGAACAAAGGGCCGAAGTTTTTGTGAATCTCGGTAGAGATGAAATGCAGCAGGCTTTGCAGTTTGTAGCGATCAAGCGTGCCGTTGGCGGGGGCGAGTTTTTTCTCGGGCACAAGGTCTGCGATGTATTGCACGATGGCTGCGCCCTCGGCCAAGCGCGTGCCGTCATCCAGCTCCAGCACGGGCACATAGCCCAGCGGGTTGATGCTGTATAAATCGTTGCCATCCGCGAGCTTGAGGGTTAAGGTGCTGTCCAGGAAGGCCTCGAAAATCAAGCCCGCCTC
>JANNED010000319.1:0-30942 GCA_031388245.1 Variovorax sp. | reverse complement strand
GGCGGCACGGTGCTGATCAGTGGTGTGTGTGCAGTGAACGCCACGGGCAATAACAACGATGGTGTGCAGATTGTGGACAACAGCACGGTGAGCGCTGCTTCGGGCGCGATCACGATCCTAGGCACTGGCGGCACATCTGGCGCTGAGCGCGCACGCGGCGTGGTGATCAATGCATCTGTGGTTCAGACGACGGCGGGTGGCGCGATTTCCATCACCGGCACGGGCGGCACAGTGACGGACTTTGGCGCTCAAGGTGTGTTGATCTTTGGTGGTGGCCAAGTGAACACGCAAACCGGCGGCGACATCACGGTGCTCGCGATTGGTGGTGTGGCTAACACAGGCGGCTTTGCCTCTGGCTTGCAACTAGGTGGTGTGGATCTGGAAGCAGGTGGCACGATCACAGCAGGCGGCAATGGTGCAGTGAATATCCTCGCAATTGGCGATGCTGTCTCTGGCAAAAATAATTCTCGCGGCGTGTGGGTAGATGGCGGCACCAGCAGCTCCACCATCGGTAGCAATGCGGGCAATGTGATCATCACTGGCACGGGCGGCGTAGGTGGCGTGAGTAACTTTGGCGTGCAGCTTTCCAACAACGGCACGATCAGCTCGACGGCTGGCAACATCTGCATTGATGCGACAGCTTTGGTCGCAAACACACAAGACGTGCTGCTTAGCTTCCAAGACAACCGCATTGTGGCGGGCGGCGCTAGCAGCTTGGTGTACATCAAGGCTAGAAGCACCACCGGCGGTGTTGATTTGAATTTCTATGATGCTGGCATGACGGGTATTGCGGCTCAAAACGCTGTGATTGCCGCGCCTAACGTGGTGGTTGATTCGGCCAATGGTCTGCGCCAATACAGTTTTTCCGCATTCGGCACCAATGGCGCAGGCACTTCAACGATTGCCTCAGCTTCTGGCAACGTGGTGGGCAGCGCTGCTAATCTGTTGCTCAAAGGCTTCGGCGGCTTCTATCTGGAGAGCACGGCCAATGATTTGAATACCTTGGCTGCGAATATTCAAGACAACGGCGCTATCAAAGCAACTCTGCAAGTTGGTGAGGCCAATGGCTTCACGATTGGCACGGTGAACGACTGCGTGGTGTGCAGCGCAGCTGGCACGTTCTCGGGCGTGACAGTGGGCGGATCGTCAGGTAACTTGATTGATCTGCAATCTGCGACCAGTGGTCAGAGCATTGTGTTCAATGTGTTGACTGGCAACGTGAACCAAACCTCAGGTGCATCCTTGGTAACGGGCGGCCTGATCTTGCGCGGCGATGCCAAATTCAACATCAACAGCACCGGCAATGATGTGGACATCATCACGGCCAACCTCGGCACGAATGGCTCCGTGGTGTTCCGTGATGCAGATAGCTTGGCTGTGGGCCGCTTCACGGTCAGCGGCCTGATTGCACCCACCAATTACAACACCACTGGCATCACAGCCGGTGGCCAAATCACGCTGCATGCGGACAGCACGGGCTTGGTTAACAGCGCCGATAGCAGCATTGAGGTGCGCGACAACATCAGCATCAATGGCAGCACGGCAGCAGCCGTAACGCTGAATGCCAACCGCCATGTGGCCATCTTGAACAATGCCAACATCAATGCCAGCAACGCTGCGCACAAAGTGACGATCAATGCCGATCAAGATCAAGCCACCAATGCAGGCGGCGCGATTCTGTTGGCTCTGGGCTCAAGCATCAGCAGCAATGGCGGTGCAGTCGTGCTTTCTGGCGGCAATTTAACGGCCAATGTGGCTGGTTTGACACCTGCGGCTCCGGGCAACTATGCACAAGGCATCGATACGTCGACACAGAGCGATACAGTGATCGTCGGCAACTACACAGCTTCGAAATTCCTCAACGGCGTGCTGATCGATGGCAACATCTACAGCCAAGACGGTGGCATTGCGATTCAGGGCAAGAGCGCTGATGTCGTGGGCGTGGCCTACGGCGTGCAAATTCGCGGCGATGCGGGTGTTGCCGGTGCTACGGTGCAGTCGGCAAATGGCAATGTGTTTGTCAAGGGGATCAGCGCCACGGACGGTGCAGGCTCTGCCGGTGTTCGTATCGAGAACAAATCGCTGGTGCAATCGGCGAGCGGCACAATTGAGATCACGGGTGCTGGCGCTACAGCCTACGGCGGCAACGATGGCGTGGTGATTACCACGGGCGCTCAAGTGCTGAACACCGATGGCGGCATTTACATCACCGGCGCTGGCGGCGGTGCAAGTAACAACAATCGCGGTATCTTGGTGTCTGGCAATAACACGACGATTCGCTCTGACAACGGCGCAGTGCAAATGGTCGGCTCAGGCGGCGCGGGCACGGGCAGCGCAGATATTGATGTGCGCTTCGGCAATGTGACGATTGAATCGACAAGCAGCGATGTGTTGCTGCAAGGCACAAGCAGCAAAGGTGGCATTTTGCTCGGCGATGCTGGCAATTCTGGCACTGGTTTCGTGAGCATCAACGCCGCTGGCGGCACGCTGACGCTTCGCAGTGCCAATGGTGCGGTGCAGGCTGACAACACCTCGGGTGTGAACGTGATCAACGCGAAGAATCTGCGCGTGTTGGGCAATGGCTATTTTGATCTGGATTCGACGGTGAATACGGTTGGCACATTGGCTGGCAGCATTGCTGACAATACAGTGAACTCTACTTCTGCCAAGCTGCGCTTGACGGATTCTGTGGGTGGCCTAGTGATTGGCGCAATTTCCTCCGTCAATCAGTATGCAGCACCAAGCGGTGCGGCAGTTGCAGCTACCACGACCAATGGCCTGACCGTTGGCGCCGCTGGCACAGTAGCCAACACTGCACGTTTGACCATTGCTGGCGAATTGACCCAGACTGTGAACAACAATGTGGTTGCTGGTGGCTTGGCGATCCGTGGCAATGGCGGTGCGGCGCTGGATAACACCGGCAACAACGTCACCAACTTAGCCGCCGATTTGACAGCTGCCAGTGCAGGCTTGGTCTTCCGTGACAACACCACTGGCTACAACGTCGGCGCTGTGGATGGCGTGACGGGCATCACCACTGCCAGCGGCGATGTGATCCTGCGTGCTGCGGCGGGCGATATTGCGATCAACAATGCCATCAGCGCAGGCGCTGGCGCGAAGAATGTAGCGATCAACACCTCTGGCGCGGTCACGCAATTGGCTGCAGGCACGATCACTGCCAACGGCGTGTTGCTCAATGGTGGCGGCGACTTCACTTTGGCTGGCAACAACGTGGTCAACACGCTGTCTGCGGCAACGGTGAAAGATGCTCGCTTCAACAGCGTGAATGCTTTGACAATCAACGGCGTGACGGCTTCGGTGACTGTGGCCTCACGTGCTGAAGGTGTGGGCTCTAAGGCAGACACCGAAGTCAGCACCGTAGGCGCTAACGCAACGGGTGCCAAGAACGGCAATGCGCTAGACATCACTTCTGATCTGAGCATCACGGTGGCGGGCAGCATCACAGCGGCGAGCGATGTTTATCTGCAGGCCAAAAATGGCAGCGTGACGGTGAACAACTTCATCAACGCTGGCAGCAACGACGTGGCTTTGATTGCGCAAGGTGCTAACGGCGCAGTGCTGCAAAACAGCACAGGCGTGATCACGGCCAATCAGCTGATTGCCAGCTCTGCAAGCAAAAATGTGGATCTGACGTTTGCCGACAATGCTGTGAGCCGCTTTGCAGCGAGCGCCGCTGAGTCTGTGGCGTTCAAAGACAACACGGGCTTTGCAGTCGGCGGCGGTTTGATCAATCGTCAAGACAATACGACTGTTGCCGGCAACGGTATTGCGTCGGGTGCTACAAGTTTCGTAGCGTTGGTTTCTGAAGGTGTCGTCACACAAGATGCTGCTGCAGCGCAGGCCATCACGACCGATACCTTGTATCTGCGCGATCTCGTTGGCGGTACGGGCAGCAACTTTGTGTTGACCAACACCAAAAACGACACCCGCGTCTTCAACGCAAATGTCGGCAAAGTGCATTTTGTGGACAGTAACTCAGTGATCTTGGATGATGTTGCCCTGAGCTTCGGTGGCTCTGGCTACAGCCAATTCACAGCCATTCTTACTCCTGGCGGTAATGCTGCGATTCAAGCGTTGAGCGGTAATGTGGATATCAATGCACCGGTTTCTGTAGGAGCAGGCAATTTCGGTGTCTCTGCACCGGGCTACATCACGCAAAACGCTGATGGCGGCATCAGCGCAACGGGCTTGCAACTGATCGGCGGCGGCAATGCCGTGCTCTTGGCTGGGACTAACGCAGTGGCTACCTTGGCCGCCAACAGTGGTAGCCTGAGCTACAAAGACAGCGATGGCTTTGTGGTGGGCAGCGTGACGACTCAGCTGGGCAGCACAGTGGGCGCAAGCACCACAGGCAATGTGTATTTGAATGCTGGCGCAACAGGCGGCATCACCTTCACGAACACCTTGGCTGCGGGCGGCAACATCTTGCTAGAGGCCACTGGCGCAACCGGCATCATCAGCCAAGCTTCGACAGGCGCGATCACAGCGAATGCAGGCGCAGGCCAATTGGCCTTCACTGGCGGCGCGACCGTGAATTTGGTGGCTGCAGCCAACGATGTGGCTCAGCTCACAGGCAACACAGTAGACAGCATCTGCTACCGCGATATCAACAGCTTCGCAGTGGGGACATCTGCATTCACATATCTGAGTGCAGTAACGCCAACCACAGTTGCTGTGAACCAATCCGGCATCAATGCCACCAAGTTCATTGGCTTGCAATCGGATGGTGGCACGATCACGATTGATGGCAACCTCACAGCAACTGCTGGCGACATCATCATCAACTCCACCACGATCAACCTGAGCACGGCGATCAGCGCAACCAATGTCGGCTTGTGGGCATCGGGCGCGATCACGCAATCGGGTGGCAGCATTGCAGCCACTGGCTTGCAGTTGGCAGGCTTGGGCGGCACGGGCAGCGCTGGCGCGGCGAGCTTGACCTCGGCTGCCAATAACGTCAGCACCTTGAGCGGCAATGTAGCTTCTCTGATCTATGCCGATGCGGATGGCGTGAACTTCGGTAATGTGACCACCACTTGCTGCAGCTTAGGCGCTACCACCACGGGCATGACGGCTTCTGGCAACATCGTTGTCAACGCTGCTGGCAATGTGGGTGGTGGCTTTGTGAAGGCGGCTGGCTTGGGCATCAACACCACAGCAGGCAATGTGTCGCTCACCAACGCGGCCAACGATGTGGGCACACTGGCGATCAATGCACCGGGCACTGTGAATTACACCGATGCCAATGGCTTCAATGTCGGCACAGTCGGCGCAGTGGCTGGCCTCTCGGGCACGAATGTGACCTTGAGCGCAGGCGGCAACATCGGCACAGCGGCTGGTGGTGTGGTCTCTGCAGCTGGCTTGGCAGCCAGCACCACCGCTGGCAGCATCACGCTGAACAATGCCAACAACGACGTGACGACACTGGCCTTGAACGCACCGGGCGACATTGCCTTCACAGACAAGACCGGCTTCACCATCGGCACAGTTGGCCCTGTGACTGGCGTGACGGCAAGCTCAGCAGGCTCGAACGTGACACTGAGCGCTGGCGGCACGATCAACGGCGGCCCTGTGAAAGCAACCGGTTTGGCCATCACCACTACGGGTGGCGGCAACGTCGATCTCACCAATGCAGCCAATGACGTGACGACGCTGGCAGCGAACGCCGCAGGCTTCGTGCGCTACACCGATGCCAATGGCATCACCGTGGGCAATGTGGCCGGTATTGACGGCATCACCAGCGGTAAGTTCGTCACGCTTAACAGCACAGGCTTAACGCAAGCGGCTGGCACAGCGGGTAAGATCGTCGCACCTGAAGGCTTGGCATTGCTGGGCATGGGAGACCGCACGATTGACAACCCAAGCAACAACATTGGTGCTTATGCCTTCAATATCGCCGGCAAGAATCTGACGATCACACAGAGCAAAGATGTGGCGATTGGTTTGGTGGATGGTGTGAGCGGCGTAACAGGTGCATCGCTCACCATCAATGCAGCAGGCAAAAACATCACGCAGACCGCGCCGATTGTTGCGCCTACAGTTGCGCTGAACAATGTGGGCGGCAACGTGACGCTGAACAACGCTGGCAACGACTTTGGCACAGTGAATGCGCCAACCACAGGCAGTGTTTCGTTGACCGACAAAAACGGCATCATCGTGACCGGTGTGGCGGCTTCTCAGATCAACGTGACTGCACCGAATGGCGATGTGACGATCACAGCGCCGGTTGACCTCAACATGGGCTTGATCCAAGGCCAGACCGTCTTGCTCAATGCAGGCCGCAGTGTGTTGGATGCCAACGGCAAGCTGACCAATGTGATTGCAACAGTTGCCACCAAGGTGGATGCCAAAACCGGTATCTTCACCACCGATGTGGTGACCGGGCCGTTTGATGGCATCAACACACCAACGCTTTACGCATATGCTGGCGGCACGAATGCCCAAGGCAAGTCGATCGATGTGTATGGCGCGGTGGGCAATGACACCATCACATGGCCTAACAACCCACGGCCACCCGGCTCGATCTGGCTCAATGGCCGCCAGTTGGATGCGATGCCAAGCGGTGTGATCACGCGCGCACTGCAAAGCGATCTCAACAGCACTGGCCAGGTGGTGATGAATGATCCGCTGAGCACCAGCGATGCACAAAACGAGAGCAGCTTCCCAACTGACAGCCTGCGCATCACGCTAGAGAACTCGCCAGCGCCACTGGTGGGCGAGGATGGGCCTTTCATCAGCATCAACGGCCCAGGCATGCGCTTGCCTGCTGGCGTGCCTGTGTCGTTGGGCGTGATGCAGCTCACACCAGGCGGCGCACCGATGAATCTGCCCAACGGCACCGTGGTGGGCATGGCCAGCAATGGCGACATTCTCATCACCTTGCCAGCGGGCGGTATGGCTCAAGAGGGCTTGGCTGCTGTGACGATCACCCCGGCTGGGATTGCAGTGGGCAGAGATGCCAGCGGCATGCCGATGCCGGTGGTGGGCGGCATTGCTGGTAACGCACAGCTCAAATCATTGCTCGATCAGATCGCAGATTTCTTGCCCGAGGAATACCGCCGCAAGTGGGGCCTGCGTACACGCTCTGCGCAAGAGGCACCTGCCAGCAGTGGTATCAAAGTCAGCCAACGGTGATGCGATAAACCGAGCGGTGCTGTTTTTTTGAAGTAAAGTGAAGCCTACGCCGCAGCAGACATGCTGCGGCGGGTTTTTTTGTTGTCTGTTTATTTTTTAGTTGTTTGAAAAAGAAGGAGTAGCCACATGGCCGCAGTGATGTTTTATGAAAAGCCAGTTTTGTTGAACCGCGAGGCGCACAAAGCGAAAAGAATCGCCCCAAGCGGCAGCTTTGCGTTTGCTGGCAAAGCTAATTCTCTTTACATGGCTGGTGTCGAGTTCATTGAGGCTTGCAAGGAATATCCGATTGTGTTTACCCAAGTGGGGCAGGGCAAGATCGTGCCAGTGGCGATGCTGGGCTTGCGTGAAGGCGAGAATTTGTTTGTGGGCGCAGATGGCAAATGGAGCGCGGGCTATGTGCCTGCTTTCGTGCGCCGCTATCCATTCGTGTTGGCTGAACTGGAAGGCCAGCAAATGGGTGTGTGCATTGATGAAGGCTACGCTGGTTTGAATGAAAAAGAAGGCGAAGCCTTGTTTGACAGCAAAGGCAACAACACGCCTTTCTTGCAAAACGCACTGGACTTTTTGAACCGCTACCAAGTCGAATACATGCGCACCGATCGTTTTTGCCAGCGCTTGAAAGATATGGGCTTGCTGATGGAGATGAATGCCAAGGCTGATTTGTTTGATGGCACGAGCTTCATGGTCAATGGCCTGATGGTGGTCGATGAGCGCAAGCTCTTGCAACTGACGGATGCACAGGCTTTGGAAGTGTTCCGCTCAGGCGAGCTCAGCTGGATTTATGCGCATCTTGTGTCGCTGTCCAACCTGAACCGCTTGGTGGACAAATTGGCTGATTCCAAGCGTGCCACGGGAACGGTGGCTGCACCCGCTGCACCCGTAGCCACCCAAGTTGAGACATCAAAACCGGTTGAGCCCAGCATATCTCCTGCGCCTACTGCTACCAAAACTGTAGCGTCTTCAACCAGCAAAACCCTCAGCAAAACCAAGGCTTGAGTCTGGATTTGTTGCCTGAATCTTCAGTTTGACCCAAGGGAAATCAGATGTCCGCAGTTCCTCCAGCAGCCACAGCGCCGCAAAGTGTGGCCGTGCAAACCGGCGCTCAGATCGGTGGCAACATTGGTGCCAATGCCAGCAACCAAGCCATTGCCGATGCCTACGATAGTGTGCCGTATCAATCCAAGCCGTTTGCGCAAAGCGCGCCTGAGCAACTGGCCGTGATGGCCAAGCTCTTTGGGTTGACGCCGCCCGATTTTCGCAGCGCCAGAGTGCTGGAGCTGGGCTGCTCGGCAGGTGGCAATCTGATTCCTTTGGCGGCCAAGTATCCCGGCGTACGAGCCGTGGGCTTGGACATATCCAAAGTGGAAATTGAGCATGGCCAAGAAGTGATCAAGAAGGCGGGTATCACCAATTGCGAACTCAAAGCGCTGGATATTGTGCAGGCGCAAAGCGAGATCAAAGGCCAGTTTGACTACATCGTTTGCCACGGCGTGTTCAGCTGGGTGCCAGAGGCGGTGCGCCATGCAATTTTGGATGTGATCCGCGATCATCTCGCTCCCACGGGCGTGGCCTATGTGAGCTACAACGTCTATCCGGGCTGGAAAACGCGCGAAGTCATTCGCGAGATGATGATGTTTCATGCATCGGGCCGGCCCACGCCAGCTGAGAAATTGCAGCAGGCCAAGGCGATTTTGGAATACACCAAAAACATCAGCGCCGAGCAATCCACCTATGGCAAGCTGCTGCGCGATGAAGCCGCGCAAGTGGGCCGCGCAGAAGATTATTACCTCTATCACGAATACCTTGAGATTGAAAACAATCCCATGTATTTCCGTGATTTCATTGGCTTGGCAGGTGCGCGCAAGCTCGCTTATTTGGGCGAAGCAGGCCTCTCCGATATGGCTCCGCAGCGCTTGGGCAAAGACATCAGCGATACCTTGGGCATGCTCTCAGGTGGCAATATTTTGGCCACTGAGCAATACATGGATTTCTTCACCAACCGCACCTTCCGCCAAACCCTGCTTGTCCATGAGACGCAAGCAGGCCAGATCAATCGTGGCTTGGGCCCCAAATCCATGCGCGAATTCAGTGTGAGCACCACGCTGTTTCCAGATCCTGAATTCAAAGGCGTGGAAGGGCAACTGCCGCTGGCGCAGTACAAAGATAATTTTGGCCGCAGCTTGGGCGTGAATGGTGCTTTGTCGCTGGAGCTGATCAAAGTCTTGGTGGATGCCAAACCAGGTTCTATCGCATTTGGCAAAATCGTTGAAAAGCTCAAAGCATCCGTGCCCGGCTTGGTTGCAAACGCCGATGAAGCCATCAACGATGCCATTGGCATGGAGCTGATGAATCTGCTCGTGCAAAATGTGATCAAGCTCGGCTTGGATGAGCTGGTTGTGCAACCCCTGCAGGCCAAACCTGTCGCCTACGAGCTCGCGCGTGCGCAAGCTGAGCTGGGGCAGACTTGGGCGACCAATTTGGTGCATCAGCCCGTAGGTATCTCGCCAGCGCACCGCAGCGTGCTGGCATTGCTTGATGGCACGCGCGATCAAGCGGCGCTGCAAGCCGAGCTGCTGGCCCAACTCAAAGATGGCCGCCTAACCGCCAACAGAGGCCAAGAGCGCATCACCGCTGAAGCAGAGCTTGCGCAACTCGCAGGCCAATTCTGCACGCAAGCGCTCAATGATTTGCGGCAGCTGCTGGTGCTTGAGGCTTAAATCAGCCGAATCCGCTCTGCCAGCACTCTTGGCGCAATACCGGGCGCAAGCCGAGACTCTTCTACCACATCGACGCGAAATGGAAGTGCGCTGGCTTCAAAAGCATCAGTCAAATCAACTCTCGTTTGCCAATCGAGTTGCTTAGGGCTTGAGATCAGAATGTCTAGGTCTGAATATGGTCTCGCACGACCGGTCGCGCGAGAGCCGAACACCCACGCCTGCAAACTTTGCTGCTCTTTTGCAGATGTGTGCGTTGCTTGAATCACCCGATACAAAATATCGCAGACGCATTGCAAGTGCTGCGCTTGCAGCGCAATATTTGGCAGTCGATTTATGGGTATGGCTTGCATCATGTGCCAATATCGGTTTGCTTCAGCTAAGGCAGGAGGGGAGTCTGCATAGCTGCTGGGGCGTTAGTCAAAAAGAGGTAGTCGAGCAATAGAGTCGCATCCTTGACAAAGGTAACGGACTCCAAGGCGACTGCTTGCGCACGTTCTTCATCATAGGCGTGGCTGGTGCCGTTGCGCATCTCGCGCCAGCGTCGCCATGCGCCCATCTTAATGGGAAAACCAGCATCCAACGCGCCGCGCAAAAGATCGTTAAAACTCAAATCTCGAATGAGATCGGCAGATTCGGAGCGCTCGATTAAGACCCTGCGCATCGCACGCACAGACAGCTCGTAGCTGAACTCAAAACTTTGAATCACCGAAGAGCGTAAATGCGGCTTGAGCGGCGCATCGTCAGCGAGGGCTTGCCAAAATTGAATCGCCTCAACGAGCTGGCCAAGCGCCTTTTGCAGCGAGCTGAGATCAATGATCGGAGAGGTCATGGTGCAATATTAGCAGTCAAAGCGTAAGCTGATGCCGATTTGATACTTTTCGATGAAATGTGGATTCATTCAGTCCGTTTTGAAAACATGAAAAAAAAGCCCTGAAACTAGACGTATCAGGGCTTTTTACTTTTTTGGTGCCGGAGAGATGAATCGAACACCCGACCTTCTCATTACGAATGAGCTGCTCTACCGACTGAGCTACACCGGCGAAAGGCGAATTATAGCGTGCAGAAGCTGCGCAAATGCCATTCAAAAATCCACAATATGCAATACTTCACTGAGCGAGTGTGCTTGCCGGGCATCTGCTTTTTGCAGAGCGAGAGTCAAGGATTCACGAGAGAATAAACTGATGTGCCCATTTCTTGGTGCGCAGTACCACCAATGGCAGCCTTGCTGCGCAATGTCTGCTGGCTGCAGCAAGGTGCTGATGAGCATGCGGCCACCTGGCTTGAGATAACGCCGCATGATATCAAGCGTTTGCAGAGGATGTGGGCTGTGCTCCAGCACTTCGAAAGCACAGACCCAATCGTATTGCTGCGAGGGTGGCAAGGGCACGCTTTGCAAGCTGTAGGGATCTGAACTGTCAGCGGCAATGCCTGCTTGCCGCAAACAGTGCGCCAACAAACCACTTCCAGCACCGAAATCGAGCAGAGCGAAGCGATCGCTGACCGTGCCCAACTGCTGGATCAGCCAGTGGGCATTGGCAACTGGCCGTGCTTGTGTGTAATCGGGATCGACTTCAATGTATTGCGCGTTGTAAATATGCTGGGCAAATTCAATGGCTGTCCAGTGATCGAGCTGCGCTGTAAACATGAAGCCACATTTTTCGCAGCGATGGTATTGTAAGGATTGCCCACCCTCTGGTCGTGCGGCTGCACCGGGTGGGCCACCGCGATTGATATCGCACAAGCCAATGAGTGAAGCAGAGCTAGAGCAAATTTTGCAAACAGCAGATTCCTTGACGACAGCCAGCGGCCAAGCTGCTTCGCGAGCGACAACCACATCCTCTGCCATCACAGGGCGCTCAAACTGTGCTGAAACGGGAATGCCTCGGGGGAGGGCCGGCAGAGCAGGTTCATGCCCCAATCGAGCACCGTGAAGTGACGTTGTTTGAAGAAAGTGACCAAGGCCGCTTTGTCGGATTTGATCCATTCGACGAGGCACAGCGGCCTGTCGCGCTGGATCGTGGCTTGAGCACCTTCTAGGGCGGCCTCTTCCATGCCTTCGATGTCAATCTTCATCAGGCGCACATTGGTCAGACTCATGCTGTCGAGACTGGCTTGGCGCACTTTTTCGGTGCTGGCTTGGCGTGGCTGGCCAATGAACTCTTTTTGTTCTGCGCCGAATTCAACACTGCCGTAACTGGAAATTTCGCGGTAATTGAATTTAGGGATGTCTATCTCGCCTTCTGTTGCGCCTACCGCGAGATGATGCACGATGGCGTTTTCCACGGAATTGAGTGCCAATGTGCCGCAGACCATATAGGCGATCACACGTTGTGCCTCAAAGGCATGCACGCTGCAGCTGCGCGCGGCGCTGGCTCTTGCCATGGCGAGCGTGTAGATGCCGAAATTGGCGCCCATGTCCACAATGGTGCTGCCTTCAGGCAATTGGCTGGCCAGCTGCGCCATCACCGCGATCTCGTTCGTATCGATCGCGCTATTGGTTTTGATGAGGGCGTTGGTTTGATTGGTGTCAAAGCGATTGACCAACACCTGCCCATACACCGTAGGCAAAGCGATGGTGTAGCTCACATCGTCTGTGGGCAAGATGACGGGTTGCATGGTGAATTTTCTTTACTATGAATTTAATAGCATACTATGTAGATAGTATGCCGGCAATCGATCATTTTTAGCATAAATTCTCATGCCTCTGCATGATAGCGCGTCACCCGCTCCACTTCATTTTTACTGCCAAGAATCACGCTGACCCGCTCATGCAACTTGCTAGGTTGGATGTCCATCAGGCGCTCTTTGCCGTTCGTTGCTGCGCCGCCAGCTTGCTCGACCAGCCAGCTCATGGGGTTGGCTTCATACATGAGGCGCAGCTTGCCGGCTTTCTCAGGCTCGCGCTTGTCCCAGGGATACATGAACACACCGCCACGCGTGAGGATGCGGTGCACATCAGCCACCATCGCGGCCACCCAGCGCATGTTGAAATCTTTGCCGCGCGAGCCTGCTTTGCCGGCGAGGCACTCATCGATGTAGCGGCGCATGGGCGCAGCCCAGTGGCGCATGTTGCTCATGTTGATCGCGAATTCTTGGGTGTCTTCAGGGATGCGCAGATTCTCTTGCGTGAGCACAAAGCTGCCTTGCTCACGATCAAGAGTGAACATCGCCACGCCCGCTCCAACAGTGAGCACGAGCGTGGTTTGCGGGCCGTAGATGCAGTAGCCTGCGGCAACTTGGTGCTTGCCGGCTTGCAAAAAATCTTGCTCACTCACGGCTGCGGAAGACTCGGGTTTGACAAGTACGCTGAAAATTGTGCCGATGCTGGAGTTGATGTCGATGTTCGATGAGCCATCGAGCGGGTCAAACAGCAGCAAATACTCGCCTTGCGGATAGCGATTGGGCACGGCATAAATGCTGTCCATCTCCTCGCTGGCCATGGCGGCCAAATGCCCGCCCCATTCATTGGCTTCGATCAGCACTTCGTTGGCAATGATGTCGAGCTTTTTTTGCATCTCGCCTTGCACATTTTCCGTCTCTGCCGAGCCGAGCACGCCGCCCAGTGCGCCTTTGTTGACGGCATGGCTGATGCTTTTGCAGGCACGGGCCACGACTTCAAGCAGCAAGCGTAGCTTGGGCGGGATCTGCCCGCGCGGGTCAGTTTCGCTCTTGCTGGCGCGCTGCTTTTCTAGGAGGTAACGGGAGAGGGAGACGGGTTTTTTCATAGTGTGCTTCGTTCATTTTTTGAACACGAAAGACGCGAAAGTTACGCGAAACTGCAAAAAAAGAAACAGCCAAATTTTGTATTTCTTTTCTGCGATTTTTGCGTAACTTTCGCGTCTTTCGCGTTCAAAAGGTATTCGTATTTTGGCAGGTCAAAACTATGCCGCCAATGCCCGCGAAACGACCTCGCGTACGTCGTTGCTCAAATCGCTCTTCGCTGCCACGCGCTCAATCGCATGCCGCGCAGCATCTTGGTAGGGCTGAGCGAGTTTTTTCCAGCGGTCGAGTGCGCGAGCCAAGCGGGCGGCAACCTGTGGGTTGATGGCATCCAAAGCTAAAACCTGATCGGCCCAATACACATAACCCGCCGCATCAGCGCGATGAAAAGCCGCCGGATTGGCGCTGCAATAACTGAAGATCAGGCTGCGTGCGCGGTTGGGGTTTTTGAGGTTGAAATCTGGGTGATTCATGAGCGTGCACACCTGTGGGAGCACATCACCGCCACGATCAGAGCGGCCTGCTTGCAGGGCAAACCATTTGTCAATCACCAGTGCTTCGTTTTTGAACAGTGCGTGAAATTTGGCCAAAGCAGGCTCAGCATGTGCGCTGCCGCTGGCCACCAAGGCGCTGAGCGCGCCGAATCGGTCGGTCATGTTGCTGGCATCTTTGAAGCGCTGATAGGCTTTGCCATGCCAAACTTCTCTTGCAGCGCCTTGTGAGCCCAGGCAAAGCATCTGCAAGGCGAGATTGGCCAGCGAACGCCGCCCAGAGCTGGTGGCGTCGGGCGAGTAAGAGCCCGTGTCTTTGTTGGCCTCAAATGCGTGTGCCCATTCGTCTGATAAAGCCTCTGCCAGCGCTTGGCGCATGCCTTCGCGCACCGCATGGATGGCTTGCGGATCAACTCTTTCTAGCTGCTCAGCCATGTAAGTCTCGGCGGGCAGCGTCAGCACGAGCTCTTTGAATGCAGCATCTAGCGACGCATCGCGCAGCACATCTCGCAATGCTGCAACAAACGGGCTTTGAGCGAAATTTTCAGCATCAAACAAGCCATTTGCCGGCATAGAATCTGTGCGCAGTGCTACTGAATTGATAGTCAATGAATTCAAGGCAGAGAGCGCCGATTGCATCGCCAGCCTTTGCGCCGCTTCCCAGCGGTTGAACGGATCCACATCATGCGCGAGCAGGGTCAGAAGCTGTTTTTCGCTGTAATCAAAATCTAAGATCACTGGCGCAGAAAAGCCGCGAAACAGCGAGGGCACAGGCTCTGCCGCCACGCCAATGAATTGCAACACCTCGTGGGCTTGCGTGAGCACGATGGTGCGCGCGCCCTGTATGGCCTGCGCCTCATGAGCGAGCTGCAAAGGCATATCGTGCCCCGTGGTGGGATGAACCAAGCCAAGCGCTAATGGAATCACAAAAGCTTCTTTGCTGGCTTGGCCGGGCGTGGGCGGGCAGGTTTGCGAGAGGCTGAGCGTGTAGGTTTGCGCGGCTGCATCATAGGTGCCACTTGCAGCAATGCGCGGCGTGCCCGCTTGGGCATACCAACGCAGAAATTGCGGCAGCAGCACTTGCAAAGCCGAGCCGGGGTTGGCGGCGGCGATGGCTTGCGCAAAATCATCGCAAGTCACGGCTTGGCCATCGTGGCGCCTGAAATACTCGGTCATGCCGCGTGCAAAGCCTGCGCGGCCCACCAAGCTTTGCATCATGCGCACGACTTCTGCGCCTTTTTCATAGATCGTCACCGTGTAGAAATTGTTGATTTCTTGGTAATGATCCGGGCGCACCGGGTGCGCCATCGGCCCCGCATCTTCGGGGAACTGCGCTTGGCGCAACACGCGCACATCTTCAATCCGTTTGACCGCTCTTGCAGAAGGATTGGGGCAGAGATCTTGGCTGAATTCTTGATCGCGGAAAACCGTGAGTCCTTCTTTGAGCGAGAGCTGAAACCAATCTCGGCAGGTGATGCGGTTGCCCGTCCAGTTGTGGAAATACTCATGGCCCACGACGCTTTCAATGTTGGCGTAATCCACATCGGTGGCTGTAGCGGGATTGGCCAGCACGTATTTGGTGTTGAAGATATTCAGGCCTTTGTTTTCCATCGCGCCCATGTTGAAATCGCTGGTGGCCACGATCATGAAGCGCTCTAAATCCAGCGGCAAGCCAAAGCGGGCCTCATCCCACGCTACGGAGGCCATGAGGGCGTTCATGGCGTGCTCAGTTTTGTCTAAATCACCGGGGCGCACAAAGACTTGTAGCAAATGATCTTTGCCAGAGCGCGAGGTGATGCGCTGCTCGCGCGCCACGAGCTTGCCAGCAACGAGTGCGAAGAGATAGCAAGGCTTTTTGTGTGGATCAATCCATTTGGCAAAATGGCGGCCAGCCTCCAGTTCACCGCTTTCCACCAAGTTGCCATTGGACAGCAGCACCGGATACAGCGCTTTGTCAGCACGCAGCGTGACGCTGTAAGAGGCCATCACATCAGGGCGATCTAAAAAGTAAGTGATGCGGCGAAAGCCTTCAGCCTCACACTGCGTGAAAAACGTGTTTTGGCTCACATACAGGCCTGTGAGCGAGGTGTTTTTCGCAGGGTTGCAGGTGGTAAAAATCTCCAGCTCGCACTCTGCGGGCAGGTTGTCCAGTACCAGCGTCTCGCCATCCATCTTGAAGGAGCAGCCCGCGCCATTGACCAGCACGCGCGCCAAATTGAGCTCGCCGCCATCTAAGCGCAGTGGTGCATCGGGCGAGGCATCAAGGTTGCGGCGGATGTGCATTTTGCTCAGCACGCGAGTTTTGGCGGGATCGAGATCGAACGTCAGCTCCACGCTGTCAATCCAAAACGGGGGCGGCGCGTAATCTTCGCGTCGCACCAAGGGGGAGGTGGCGTGGCCATCTTTAAACATAACTTCTTCTCTCTGAACTTGATCTAACACTGGTATCAACGGCTCAGTATCAGGCTTTGCAAAAAGCCCTGTGCCGTCAACTCGTCATAGTTTCTCACGGCTGCAATCACATGATCGCCTGCCAACTCTTGCGCTGAATGCGAGCTGCAAATGGCCACCGCCCGCATTCCTGCACGCCGCGCTGCCTCGATGCCCAGCGGCGCATCTTCAAACACAATAGATTGGTTTGCCAGCACAGACACTGCGCGAGCTGCTTCTAAAAAGATAGCAGGCTCTGGCTTGCCAGGCAGCCCCATATCACCCCGAATCACCGCGTCTGGCGCGTGAGGCAGCTTCAAATGACCGAGTGCAAACGCCACATTGTGAATATCCCCTGCTGTGCCCACAGCGATTTTGAGCCCCAGTGCGCGAGCCGCCGCCTCAAATGCTTTGAAGCCATGCACCTGCGCAAAAATCGGTGCAAACAACTCACGGTAAATCTGCTCTTTCTCCTTGACCAGAGGCATTGCCTCATCATGCGACATGCTGCGGCCAAACAGTTCTCCCATGCATTCCGTGCCCGTGCGCCCAGTGGTGCGGCGCATCAGCTCGGGCAAATCCATCGTCACGCCATGGCGCTGGGCAAATATCGCCCAAGATCGCGCATGCGAAGGCATGGAGTCAATCATGGTGCCATCCATATCAAAGATCAGGGCGGCAACGGGTTGAGCAAGGGAAAAGTGAATTTGAAACACCCAGAGATTTTACCGGGCGCTGTCAGCAGCAGTTTCAGCTAACGATTCAACCGCGGCGCCAAAGCAGTGGTTGACGCAAGCGATGCGGTGTGAACAAAATATGACAAAGACCAACAGCACCTCATCAGTTCTGTTGAGGAGCGAGGTCTCAATGACTAAAAAGCAACAAGGCGTATCGAAGCACAACAAAGTACTGGCCTTGTTACTGTTTTCTCCACAGAATTAGGGGCGACGCATCATCACGCTGCCACTAGTATGAGTATCCAGATCAGTAACAATACGGAAACGCCAAGCCAAGCAGAAGCCCAAAGCGCTGCTGCTTTTGACATTGAAGCCTTAAGCCCACGCCAGCAGCGCGTGGTCTTGGTTTGCGATGTTGTCGAATCCGTGCGCTGGATGGAGCACGATGAAGACAACGCCATTACCCGCTGGAGCCAATTTGCAACTGCCGTGCGCAGCCGCATCGCGCCCGCGAATGGCGGCGAAGTCATCAAAAGCACGGGTGATGGCCTCATGATGCAATTTCAGGCTGCACCCAGCGCAGTTGCAGCGGCGAATGCTATGCAAAAAATAGCATCTGAAGGCAACCAAGGCTACACCCCCGAGCGCCAAATGCATCTGTGCATCGGCATCCACCAAACCCAGGCTCGCCGCGATGCCCACGATCTCTATGGCCACGGCGTCAACCTAGCCGCCCGCATCACCACGCTAGCCGGCCCTGGCGAAATCATCGTCACCCCCGAAGTGCGCGATCATTTGACAGATAGTTTGGATGGTGAGATTGAAGACATGGGCGAGTGCTATCTGAAGCACTTGAGCGAGCCGCAGAGGGTGTATCGCATTAGTTCTAACGAAGACCTAGAGCGCCCCATGCAAATTCAATCAGATGAAACACTGAGTGCCAGTATTGCCGTGATGCCACTGGATCAGAAGTTGTTTGATCGATCTAACTCTTGCGTTGGCGATTTGATCGCAGATGGCGTGATTTCCCAGCTGACAAGATCTAACCAACTGCGTGTTATCTCACGGCTAAGCACAATCGCTTTACAAGGTAGGAACTTAGAGCCGCAAATGATTGGTGAGCTTTTGGGCTGCCGCTATGTGCTTTCTGGCAGTTTTGCGGTTCTTTCAGGCAAGTTAACAGCAGTTTTGGAGCTTTCAACAACTTTAGACGGTAGGGTCTTTTGGTCTGAACGTTATACCAATAGTCTAGAAGACTTGTTTGATCCACAAAGTGAAGTTATTAGCGCAATCACACAAAGTGTGCATGCTCAGATATTGCTAATGGAATTTCAAGCGATGACATCTAAGCCGATGCCAAATGCGGATAGCTATTCCTTATTGATTAGTGCGATTACACTGATGCATAGGATGTCTCGTAAAGACTTCGCTTGGGCTAATAAAATATTAAGTGAATTGATTCGCAGACATCCTCGAAATTCAACTCCCCGCGCATGGATGGCCAAATGGCACAGCTTAGCAATTGCGCAAAATTGGACGGATAACGTCGCCAAGGAAAGTAGTCAGGCGCATGCCTCTGTGGATTTTGCGCTATCGTTAAACAGCAAAGATGCTCTTGCGCTGACCGTTCGAGCGTTGATCTTGGGCTATGTGGACAAGCAATTTGACGCAGCCAAAGAAACCTACAACGAGGCGCTGCGGATGAACCCCAATGAGCCGCTTGCTTGGATTGGGACGGCGACATTGCTTAGCTGGCAAGGTGAGGGACTTGCCGCAGAAAATGCAGCATATCGAGCGATCTCTCTTTCCCCAATGGATCCAATGAAGTACTACTTCTATTCATTAGCCTCAGCTGCTACTTTGGTGAACAAAAACTTCAAAAAAACTCTTGAGTTCACACGAGAAGCTTCTCGGCTAAATGCAGGACTGAGTGCAACACTGAAAATACAAGCAATAGCTCAGGTACTCAATGGAGAAGGTCATTCTGCCGCTGACACCGCTCATCGACTTCTCAAAATTGAACCAGGGTTTTCAATTTCAAGTTTTCAAGAAAAATCACCACTCTTTCGTAGCCCTTTAGGGCAAGAATTTTCTAAAGCGCTCGCTACGGCGGGTATCCCAATCATTTAACTTAGGAGCGAATATGACGATGCTGAACATGATGACCTTGCTGCAAGGAGCACAAGGAGCACAAGGAGCACAAGGGGCTCAAGGGGCTCAAGGAGCGCAGTGGTTGCAAGGAGCGCAAGGAGCGCAAGGAGCACAAGGAGCGTTTTGGCAAGCCGGGCTAGCCCCTTTATACGTCGCAAACTCAATCCGCCGTGAATTGCAGAGTAACGTTGATGTCGACAATCGCAAAGACTGGTTATCAATTGAGCCGTACAATGATAAGAATCTGCATTCAACAAAGATGCCTACAGTCGGTGATGTTAAAAATATCAAACGATGGGATAACGGCAATCGCGTGACTGTGATTGTTGGCGATCTGTTACAAGGAATTCACTACAGTTTTGACGACAGCAAAGACAAACGCGAAGTGAGCTTGGTCTATTGCAATGAAAAGTGCGAAAAAATCAAACTAGTGACCTTTGTCCAACCGAGTCAAGAGGTGTTTCTCAAGCAGATGAAACTTGTGTTTTCGAGAGCAGTGCAGCGCGAAGCTCGAGCCGCCGAGATTGTTTTGCAGATGAGTCCGCCCTATTTCCAATGGATGTCGATGACTGGCTTAAGTGTGCAGCGCACACCTCGGACCTTGGAATTGATTGACGTAGTCTTGTATTTCGCCCTTGGTGTGACGCAACAAATCAAGCATTTACTTTCTTGCCCGCGCCCCTACGAATACTCATCTGTCCTGCAACCGATGATCCAAACACCCGGGCATGGTGCGCTGCCCAGCGGGCATTCAACCGAAGCGCATCTCGTCGCGCTTTTGTTGGCGGCGCTACAGCCAAATAACGTTAATCTGAAAAAGCAATTACTGTATTTTGCAAAGCGAGTTGCAGACAACCGGGTGATCGCGGGCGTTCATTTTCCAATCGACAGCGCAGCGGGATATGTGTTGGCGCAGACCATCATGGACTTCATCCTTGCGCACGCATCAACGTCGTCAAAATCTAAAGGGGGGAGACGATTTGAAGTTTTAGAAGATGTGGAAGATAAAGACTTTGGCCAAGCGGCTTGGGAAAAGGCTGGCGACGTGGAATACGTGGTTGCAAACAGTCATTCCAAATTGTTACTACAGCTTTGGAGTGAGGCTGTCGAAGAAATGAAGAGATAGGGAGCCGCCATGACTCAAACTTCAAAAAATGCAGACGGACTTCAAAACACATTTGACCCATACCTGACTTGGGCAGAGTTAACTGAATATGCTGGTTTTGCCGCTAATTCAAACCCGGTAGCAAAGAATCGCGACGATAGCTTGTTCCTCGTTGCTGTTGAACGACTGGATAAAGCAATTACGAATCCATTCCCTGTGAGTCAGGCGTCAACGTTTCCCGTTGTCGGCTTGCGCCCCTCGCGTGCGATGCCGAATGTGTTTATTGGAAATGCTGGAAGCAAGGATAAAGTTAGGGAGCTCGCTGCTCTTTCGGGCCATCGCACTGAGTTCAATATGGTGCGGTATCGAAAAGATGACAGCGCGGCTAGCGGTGTGGTCAAATATGCGCTACAGCCAAAGCTTAAAAACAAAGTAATCGCAATCATCGACTATGGATGTCCTTTTGCGCATCGGCAATTTCTGGATTTCAAAAAAAATCATCTCGCTTCTAAAGTCAAGTATTTGTGGGATCAAGATGCAGGTCATACAGTAGATGTCCGAGCCGATGATTCGTTGGAAGGTATTCACTGGTTTCCAGTGGATATCTTTTCGTACGGCCGAGAGACAACCGAGCCCGTCATATCGAGGTTGTTGTCTTCGTGCATCAACGAGGCTGGGGAGCTTGATGAAGATCGCGTGTATGAGAAAAGCGGCTATCAAACAGTAGACTTCCCTTCCAGCCACGGTGGATGCGTTATGGATTTGGCTGCGGGTCAAATGAACCCAAGAAGTGGCCTTGAAGATGCCGCCTCGGAGGCTGATATTATTTTTGTACAGTTGCCTAAGTCGATGGTCAAAGATACAACCGGCGGGGCGATGAGCGTGTATATCTTGGATGCATTGGATTACATCCTGTCTAAATGCGACAGCAACCCTGAAATCGATCAACTGGTCATCAATTTAAGTTATGGTGCCACAGCAGGGCCACACAATGGACAAACGCTTATTGAGCGTGCAATGGATAGTTTCTTAGATGAAGCCCGAAAGAAAGCACCGTTTCGCAAGATTGATATTGTGCTAGCAGCTGGTAATCATCACGAAGCCAATCTTCATCTGAGGATGAAATTTGACAACAACAATAAATCTCAAACGCTCAAATGGCAAGTTATGCCAGACGACCCGACGGACAGCTTTGTGGAGTTGTGGTGCGACCAAGAGCATTGTGCTAGTTTCACAGTTTCTCTCACTTCCCCTAGTGGAAAGAAAATTGAAAACGTGCCGTTCGGTGGTCTTGGTTGCTATGAGGCAGCCGGAAAAACGTTAGCGTCTGTGATCCGGCCAAATGACTTTACTGGCAACAAAGAAAAACATGTTGCGCTGATTGCGCTGGCTCCAACACACGAATTGGCGTGGGGGCAAGCAGAGCAGGGCGTTTGGTCAGTCACGATTACTAAAAAAGGCAATGCCAGTTTTGATATTGATGCATGGATCGAGCGAGATGACCCGATGAGTTGGGAACGCGGGCAACCTCAAAGCCATTTTGTATCCACCTCGCCGCATATGACAGCGACAGAGCTGGATGTAGCCACCGAAAAAGAGTTAGCTGAGTTATCGCTGTGTTACTTTGGTACCAATAGCAAAATATCGAATGGCAAACACACGATTGTGGTTGGCAGTTATATTGCAGAGTCTTTAACATTGCGCGACACCGGTGAGGCAAAAGATTTCGAGCTAGCGCCTTACAGCGGGGCGGCTTCAGAGCAATTCCCGGATGGCTCAGAGCGCACGGTCTGGCCTGACTATGTTGCTCCAACCGATCAATCGCGCGCCGTTTCAGGAATCGTTGTGTCAGGTAATCGCACGGGATCTTGGGTTAGAGTGAGTGGAACCAGTTTTGCAGCACCTCAGATTACTCGACACCTGATCAACTTGGGTACATCTGGAGCAATTGGGATGTTGAAACCTGGTCTTGATAAAAAAACCACTCTTTCTGAAAGACGCGGAAAATCAGCGCCGCGCTTAATCTAGTGCCGGGATTTGAATAAGGTTGAAGCATGAATATCAAAGCACGATTTGCGCTCTTTCTAATTGCTGCTATTCCGATAGCTTCGTTTGCGCAGTCTCACGACCATTTGAATCCGATCACGAGATATTCTGCTCTTGCACTTTGCTCTGATGAAAACTCTGCATCTATTTGGTCGCTAAATAAATCTTTGATTACCCTTTCACCAACATCGAAGGAGTTTCCGACGCTGATTGCACGGTTGGGTGCGTTGAGCAATCAAAACCTAACAAAGGTACTGGCACCGGTCGAGCAGCGCCGCATTTTGGAGAACCGACAGTATCAACCTTGGAATAAACCTGATCTTCATCGCGCCGGAAGTGGATTGCTAAAGTTAGGACCTGGTTCAACATGGAGTGTAGGCGCGGGTAGTGATATCAGCGGTGGAGCGTTTGGCGGCTCGACCCAGCCATCGCGTTCAACACCTAGTTTTCTATCGGCCCTACACCCCAATCGTCCTCTTTATGTGAGGTTATCTGGCTCCCAAAGCACTTGCTTGTCCTACATTGAATCCGCTGATAGCAAGCGCGTGTTTATATATGATGGTTTCGAGGAGGTGGCTGCAGTCTATAAAAACGGCAGGGCAGAGTGTAGTGCTGTCATTGTGGGGCAAGGTCACGCCCTTACGGCTGGGCACTGCGCTGAAAGCGGGATTCTGTTGATCCCTACTAAATCATCAAGAATTCCTGGCAGTGTTAATCCTAGGCAATCATCGGGGTGCTCATTCGAAAAGCAGAATTCTCACGAATGCGAGTTTGAGGTTGTCAAATACACAAATGCGGGCAAATACTCTTATCAGCCCCGAGACATTCAATTTGTTAAGCCTGTCATATTAGAGTTTGAGATTAAAAAAGCACCCGATTTAAGGCTTGTAAAATTTGATCGCAATAGTGATTTTTATAAGTCTCACCAACCATTGACGACTGCCAAATTGACTTCTTACACTGAGGTCAGCGGCAAGCTAACACAGCCATATCAGTTCGTACATGCTGGTTACGGGCACTCTTTTGAGACGGTATCAGTCGCATTAACCATTGGCGCATGGAAAAGCGAAGAACCCCCTTCGACTACCAAGGTAGAAGACTTCGAAAAAAGCGAAAGCAACGCTTTTGTAGCACTACCACATCCGTCAAATCAATCAGCTAGGGTGTGCGCTGGTGACTCGGGTGGTGCGCTTTTTTTTAAAACCCCTAACGGATTAGAAGTCAACCAAAAGGGGGCGGGCACTCGGCAACTGGTGGGCATCATTTCAGCCGCACATGCGGGTGATTCTGCAGAAAAATGCTTGCAATCGTCAGGGCAGATGGTGCAAGCTATCAACAAGCGTCATTTTGAATGTCTATGCAAGTGGGCGAACGGGCAGATTCATGGTTGTGAAAATTTTAAACAGAACTGGTGCGAATAAAGGCAGTAAACTGCTTGATCGATTAGGAGATTTTCATGAACCATCGCACTCTGCATTTTTTAATCACCGCAATTTGTTTATTTTTCATGTCCGCGTCCAACGCCCAGACTCTTCGCTGGGCGACTCAAGGTGACATTCAAACGGCCGATCCGCACTCTCAAAACGAGTTGCTGACTAACTCGATCAATGGCCAAGTCTATGAAGCACTCGTGATTCGAGACAAGCAAATGAGGCTGTCTCCCGGCCTGGCTGAATCTTGGCAGCAGATTAGCCCAACTGTCTGGCGCATGAAGCTTCGTAGCAATGTCAAGTTTCATGATGGCAGTCTGATGCGATCAGATGATGTTGTTTTTTCTGTGAATCGGGCGAAGGATCCTGCATCTGCGATTCGTGCGTATGCGAATGCGATGGGCGATCCTAAAGCCGTTGATGCTTTCACTGTTGAATTTAATTTATCTCAATTCAATCCGATTTTCCTTGAGCATGCATCGTTGGTTCAAATCATGAGCAAGGCTTGGTCGGAGAAGAATAACGCATCCAAACCGCAGGATTTTAAGAACAAGGAAGAAAAGTTTACTTCTCTCAACACCAATGGGACTGGCCCTTACATGATGATTTCCCGGCAACCAGACACTCGAACCGTGTATCGTCGCAATACAAATTGGTGGGGTAAATTTGATGGAAATGTGCAGGAAGTGATTTACACGCCCGTAAAGAGCGACGCGACACGTTCGGCAGCATTGATCTCCGGGGAATTGGATTTTGTACTCGATCCTGTTCCACAGGATTTGCAGCGACTACGTTCAGGCAATACAAAAGTCGTGGATGGTGCAGAGAATCGTGCCGTTTTTATTGGTATGGATCAAGCGCGCGATGAGCTTTTGTACAGCAACGTCAAAGGCAAGAATCCTTTCAAAGATGTGCGCGTGCGAAAAGCGCTCTACCATGCAGTTGATATTGAAGCTATTAGAAGCCGCTTGATGCGTGGACAAGCCTTCCCTACGGGCTCAATCTTGCCCTCGCCATTGGGTCATTTCAACGATGCAGAGCTTGAAAAGCGCTTGCCGTTTGATTTGACTCGCGCCAAGCAACTCATGGTGGAGGCGGGATACCCGCAGGGCTTCGAGGTAACACTTGATTGTCCAAACAACAGATATATCAATGATGAAGAAATTTGCGTTGCACTTTCAGCGATGTGGTCACAAATTGGAGTCAAGATCAAGGTTAACGCAACGCCGCGAGCCATCTACTTTCCCAAAGCAGAAAAGCTAGACACCTCAATGTACATGCTGGGTTGGGGCGGAGCCATCACAGATGCGGAAACTACCCTTACGCCTATTTTACGAAGCCGAGCCGATGGTGGCATCGGTTATTACAACTGGGGCAATTTTAAGAACTCGAAAATTGATGAGCTAGCTTCGGCTTCCAGCAAAGAAGCTGATCCTGTGAAGCGTGAGCAATTGATTAAGGCGGCATTCAGGGAACATAACGAGCAAGTCCATCACATTCCTTTGCATCGCCAAGTGATTCCTTGGGCAATGCGCAGCAATGTAGATGTGGTGCACCGCCCAGACAATTGGCTGGAATGGCGTTGGATTACGATTAAATGATCGCTGTGAGCTAAATGAAGGCTACCAATTCGTTGGTAGCTTTTTTTTCACCATCAGTGCACGCCCTTCAGACGCTAGGTATTCACCCACCTCCAAATCCCTCAGTATCTTGCTCACCATCTCTCTGCTCGTGCCGATTTGCAACGCAAGCGATGCATGCGTTGTGCCGGATTTGATTTTTCTGTGGCCTTGATCGTCGGGCTCACTTGCGAATTGCTCTAGCACCTCGCGCAATCTGCCATACGCATCCTTGAGCGCCATGCTGCGCACCGTATCTGTCGCGGCTCTGGCTCTGCTGATGATTTTGGTGATGAGCTCTAGGGCGAGTTCGGGGTGGTTTTGTAGCTCGGCTTTGACGCGCTCGCGGGTGATGATGATGCATTGGCACGGCTCCAGAGCTTCGATGCTGGCGGAGCGGGGGCCGCCGTCTAGGCTCATTTCGCCGAAGTAGTTGGGCGCTTCGATGTGGCCGTAGGTGACTTCTTTGCCGTTGGGATCTTGCCCATACACGCGCACGCTGCCTTGGGTCAGAATAAAGAGGGTGTCGCCGCTGTCGCCCTCGCTCAGCAAGATGCTATTCTTTTTGTAGTAGCGCTCGATACCGGCTTGAGCGAGCTTGGCGATGGGGGCGGGGAGTTGCTGTGATTTTTTCTCTGGCATGCGCAGATTATGGCGCGGCTTGTGAGCTGCTGGCTAAGCTCAATCCTCATCCCAGCCCTTTGCCTGAGGGGCAGAGGGCGTGTTTCAGGCAAACGCAGATGGTATGACGGCGGCCATGAGCGGAGGCAGTAGAGCCAAGCGTTTAACGACTTCGCGGATGCCGTGACTGTGGGTTTTTTGGCAGATGCTGCGGATGTGTGTGCGCACGGTGGCTTCGCCCACGCGCAATTGTTTGGCCATCTCGGGCGCGGTGTGGCCGACGCAGATCAGGCTCAAGACTTGCTCCTCTGATCGGGTGAGCTGGTAGGCGCGTGAGAAAAAGCTCATCATGAGGGTTTCGCACATGCCGGTGCGCGAGAAAATCATCGCGATGCGTGCATTGGGCTTGGCTTTGACGGCCTCGGCGGGTAAATTGTAGGATGCCTCAGAAGCTGGTGTGGATGAGGATGCGTAGCGCTCCTGCCGATCCAGTGGCACCACAGCCACGGTGCTCTGCGCATGCTCGCCAAGATTGAGCATGCTGCGCTTGCCTTGCTGAGCTTTGAGCAAGGCATCTGCCAAAGCCGGTGCGTCTGCGGCGAGGGCGGCTTGCAACAAAGATGGCTCATTTTTGAGCAACTTACCTTGCTGCAAGATCATCTGACCAGCTAAATTGCAATGCTGTACGTGGCCGCGGCCATCTACTATGATCACGCCGCAGGCCAGTTCATCGAGCGCGTGAGCCAAAAGCTCCCCCGATTCTTGGGGCAATGCCAGCGCGGGCCGTTGGCCGATGTAGCCCTGTTGATGCGATAGGCTGGTCAGAAGGGGGGAGGCAGTGGTTTTGTTCATGGCAGATCAACAGTTGTGATGAGATGCCATGAGTGTGATTTTTTACGCCGCTGCGATGCGGGTATTAATTGCACAAGAATTGTGAAATAGTTGCCAAAGATCGGGCAGCATGGGTTTGGCGCTGCAAGCGAGCTGATTACTGCCTTGCAGATCGAATATTCAAGGGCAAAGCCTGAGGATAGCTGGTGCGAAATGGGTTGATATCCACACCGCCGCGCCGCGTGTAGCGGGCAAAGATGGCAAGCTGAGTGGGCTTGCAGCGTGCCCAAATATCGGTATAAATCCGCTCCACGCATTGCTCGTGAAACTCATTGTGATTGCGAAAGCTCACGATGTATTGCAGCAGGCTGCCTTGATCGATTTGCGGGCCGCTGTAGTTGATTTGCACACTGCCCCAATCGGGCTGGCCTGTGACCAAACAATTGCTTTTGAGCAAGTGGCTCACCAAAGTCTCCGTCACGGGCTGTTCATGGGTGGCGGCATGCAGGAGCTGCGGGGCGGGGCTGTAGTGCGTGCATTCCACATCCAAACGATCCAGCAGCACGCCATCGAGCTCTTGCACATGCTCATTGGCGAAGGCATCCACATTGATCATTCGGACACCCACGCGCCGCTCGCCTCGCGGTGTACCAAATACTGCTGCGCCAATATCCAGTGCGATGGCTTCGCGAACCTCATCTGCACCATGGTTGCTGCCCGCAAAGCGCGTGTTGTTAAAACTGTTGAAATACAGTTTGACGCTTTTGCTCTCCACGATGCAAGGCGATTCGCAAGGGATGGTGACATGCGCAATGGCCACCTGCGGGCGGCCTTTGCTGTTGAGCCACGACAGTTCAAAGGCCGTCCATAAGTCTGCACCCATGAAAGGCAGCTGGCCAGTGATGCCAAGCTCTCTTCGCTTTTCTGAGCGGGCTATTGGGAAGAGCAGGCCTGCGTCGTATTGATCAACATAGGCGCTGGCTTGGCCGAGCTGGGATTGTTCAGGCGTGTTCATGCTTTAAGTGATCTAAAAAATCAGGCATCCATTGCGCGACAGCATCGGGTGCCAGATCGTGGCCCATGCCTTCAATGCCGATGAAGCGCGAGCCAAGGATGCGCATGGCCGTGTCGCGGCCATGCACAGGCGGCACGAGCACATCGCTAAGACCATGAATCACAAGCGTTGGCGCTTTGATTTGCGCGAGCAATTCGTGTCGGTGCGTATCGGCGGCAATCGCCAGCATTTGCCGCAAGGTGCCATTCGGGTGATGGCTGCGCTCAATACCCATACGAATGCGATCACGCAGCAATTGCGGCTCAATTGGAAATGCAGGGCTGCCAATTACACTGAAAAGCTTCACATAGTGCTTGGTGATGTCTTCTACGCGGCTGCTCGCAGGCCGGCTGATCAAGGCGCGAATCACCGCTGGCTTGGCATCAGGCAAGCCAGGCGCACCACTGCTGCTCATGATGCTGGTGAGTGAGAGCGTGCGCTCGGGCGCATGCGCCGCCAGATGCTGCGCAATCATGCCGCCCATGCTCGCGCCAACGACATGCGCTTGGCTGATGTGGAGCGCATCCAGCACCCCAAGCGCATCTGTGGCCATGTCTCGCAGGCTGTAAGGGCTCTGAATAGGCCAGCCTAGCTTGCGTTTGATGCTCGCCCAAACAATGTTGGGTTTCCCGGCGTGATCAAAATGCTGGGAAAGCCCAATATCGCGGTTGTCAAAGGTGATCACGCGGTAGCCAGCGCTCACCAAAGGGTCAATCACTGCGGGGGGCCAAGCTATCAATTGCATGCCCAGCCCCATGATCAATAACACGGCTGGATGCGCTGCATTGCCGTGCTGCTGCACTTCAATCGAAATATTATTTGCTCTAATTTTCATAGCAATCTATGTATATTTTATGACGGCAATCTACTGGTTTGACGTATAAACTCATGCGAACACACCCTCCCGCAGCCATTTGGTGGCGATCCATTTCTCGCCTTCAATCACAGGCGCTCCACCATGCAGACTTTTGCTGCTCGGGTGAGGGCGGTCGTAGCTGAAGAAAACTGCGTTGCCGCGTTTGGGCGCGACTTGCAGCTTCACATCCGGGAAGACAGTGCCACCGCCTTGGGTGGGCTCGTGCAGATACATGATGATGGTGGCCACGCGTTGGCCGCCACGCTTCAAAATGGTGGGTGTGCCAGGCTCAGTGGGATCAAAGTAATCGTAGTGTGGCTTGTATTCTGCGCCGGGTTGGTAATGCAATATTTGTAAGCCTTCGCCGTTTTCTACAGGCCAGCGTGTGAGCTGAGCGAGGCGGCGCTCGATACGGGCGATCAGCTCGTTTTCTGCACGGGCGTAAAACATGCCGTTGCTGGTGCGATCGGCGTTGAGCTCTTCACCACCGGTTTTTGTGGCGACCGTGAGAGAGCGTGCCATGCGCGGCTTCGCGCCCTCAATCAAACCATCACATTCTTCGCTGGATAAAAAATCGCCTATCACCACGATGCTGGGATCGCTCATGGTGGCGAGCACCGTGACGCGCCGGTCTTCAAGCTGCAAATACAAGGGCGAATCATCGATGGCCAGTTGCGGCACACGCAGCGGCACGGGCAGGGCAGCAGCTTGTGCGGTGGCATGCAAATGTGATTGCAGGGTGGATTCCATCGCAGCAATGGCCACCTCCTCCTGCCAGCCCGAATCAAGCATGGATTTGAGCACCACATCTGCCGCAAAACCAGCCTGAGCTTGGGAGACGATCCATTCGCGTAATTCGGGCGTGATGCTTTGAGCGCCGACAACTTGATTCATGTTTTTCTCCGAAAGACCAGCCGATCTGGCGTGCTGGCATGTGCGCTGAAGGCATAGCCCTCGCTGGCAAAGGATGGCAGTTTGCTCACATCTTTCAAGCGCTTTTGAATCGCATACCGCGCCATCAGGCCGCGAGCACGCTTGGCGAAAAAGCTGATGACTTTGTAGTGGCCATTTTGATGATCTTCAAAGACGCATTCAACCACGCGCGCTTTCAATGTTTTGCGATCAACGGATTTGAAATATTCTTGGCTAGCTAAATTCACAATCACCGGGGATTTGTCTGAGGCCACAAGCGTGTTCAGATGCTCTGCAATCGATGAGCCCCAGAATTTGTAGAGATTGTTGCCTGCCGGGTTGGATAGCTTTGTGCCCATCTCCAAGCGATATGGCTGCATCCAATCCAGTGGGCGAAGCAGGCCATACAAGCCGCTGAGTGTGGCGACATGCGTTTGAGCCCATTCCAAGTCAGCCGCTTTGAGTGTTTTGGCATCCAAGCCTGCATACACATCGCCATTGAAAGCGAGAATGGCTTGCTTGGCGTTTTTGGCGGTAAATCTTGGCTGCCAAGCTTGGTAGCGCGCCACATTGAGGCCAGAGAGCTCATCACTCAAATCCATCAGCTGGGCAATTTGCTTGGGGCTTTTGGAGCGCAACAACTCAATCAATTGAGCAGATTGCTTGAGGAATTGGGGCAGGGTATGGGGCAGCTCTGGCGGCGCTGGCGTGTCGTAATCCAGTGATTTGGCGGGGGATAGGAGGAAAAGCATGAGTGAAATTATGATTGGAAAAGTGCTATAGTTTCGGTACTGCGGAACAAATGCCACTCAAGCACCGCCCAAATCCTCCCGGCCTCGGCGTTTGCTGTTTTCCGGTGACTCAACTCCCCTTTGTTTTACTGAGCTCCCTGATTGGAGTTCCTTGTTAAGAGTTTTTATGCACTTAAACGATCTTAAAGTCCAACACGTCTCTGCTCTGGTGAATGAAGCAGAGGGCCTTGGCATTGAAAACCCTGGCCGCTTGCGCAAGCAAGAGCTGATGTTTGCCATCATCAAAGCGCGTGCCAAGACGGGCGAGCTGGTCGAGGCCGATGGCGTGCTCGAAGTCTTGCCCGATGGCTTTGGCTTCCTGCGCAACCCCGAAGC
>JANNED010000315.1:0-1748 GCA_031388245.1 Variovorax sp. | reverse complement strand
CTTCCGCTATTGGATCGCTTCTTTCTCGAAAACGCCGCCAATGGGTGGCAGGTACTGGGATTGGCAGTCGACCAGGCGGCCGCAGTCAACACCTTCCTGCAACGCGCACCGGTGCGGTTTCCGATCGCCATGGCTGGAATGGCCGGCATCGAACTGAGCAAGGAACTGGGCAATCTCGGTGGCGGATTGCCTTTCACGGTCGTGCTGGGAAGTACCGGTGCGGTCGCGCACCGTAAAATGGGGCGGGTCACGGAACAAGACCTGCAGGTCTGGACCGGCTTGCGATAGGTCGTGGCCCGCCATTGGCCACCTGCGCTGCCCGCTGGCGAGCGGCACCGAGAGCACCGCCACCAACCGCGGCAACACCGCAAATGAACGCAAATTACCTAATGATGTTGGCAGATGTCATCTTTTTGTCACGAATTAGGTTAAATTCGCAGGACTATAGAAAACCAACGTTGGAGATCCCATGGACCTGAGAAAACTGAAGACACTGATCGACCTGGTGTCGGACTCGAATGTGTCCGAGCTTGAAATCACCGAAGCCGAAGGCAAAGTCCGTATCGTCAAGGGCCCGGTCGGGGCGCCGATGGCCCACTATGCCGCGCCAATGCAGATGCCGGCGCACGCAGCAGTCGCTGCACCACCACCACCCGTCGCGGAACCTCCTGCACCGCCAGTCAGCACCGAACACGTCGTGAAGTCCCCGATGGTCGGTACGTTTTACCGATCTGCCTCGCCAGGGGCCAAGGCGTTCGTGGAGGTGGGCGATTCCATCAAGGCCGGTGAAACGGTTTGTATTGTCGAGGCGATGAAGATCCTCAACGAGATCGAGGCCGACAAGTCCGGAACCATCCAGAAGATATTGTGCGAAAACGGCCAGGCTGTCGAATACGGGCAACCTCTGTTCGTGATCGAGTAAGGGCAGGCGCCGTCAATCCATGTTCAAGAAAATCCTGGTCGCCAATCGGGGCGAAATCGCACTGCGGATCCAGCGCGCGTGCCGTGAACTCGGCGTGCGTGCCGTCATGGTCTATTCGGAAGCCGACCGTGATGCGAAGTACATCAAGCTGGCCGAAGAAGCCGTGTGTATCGGGCCGGCCGCCTCCGCGCTGAGTTACCTCAACATGCCCGCCCTTATTTCGGCGGCCGAAGTCACCGACGCCGAGGCGATCCACCCGGGGTACGGGTTCCTGAGCGAAAACGCCGGTTTCGCCGAACGGGTCGAGAAAAGCGGCTTCCAGTTCATCGGCCCGTCGCCGGAGTCGATCCGGATCATGGGCGACAAGGTGTCGGCCAAGCAGGCCATGATCAAGGCGGGGGTGCCCTGCGTGCCGGGCTCCGAGGGCGAACTGCCCGACGACCCGGTGCAGGTGCGACGCATTGCACGCACCGTCGGTTACCCGGTGATCATCAAGGCGGCCGGCGGCGGCGGCGGGCGCGGCATGCGGGTCGTGCACACCGAGGCGGCACTGATCAATGCGGTGCAGATGACCAAGGCCGAGGCCGGTGCGGCCTTCGGCAACCCCGCCGTCTACATGGAGAAGTTTCTCCAGAACCCGCGCCACATCGAGATCCAGATCCTGGCCGACAAGTTCAGGAACGCGGTCTACCTGGGTGAGCGTGACTGCTCCATGCAGCGGCGTCACCAGAAGATCATCGAGGAAGGGCCAGCGCCCGGGATCGCCCGCAAACTGATCGAACGCATCGGCGAACGCTGCGTCGCCGCCTGCAAGAAGATCGGCTAC
>JANNED010000291.1:0-2352 GCA_031388245.1 Variovorax sp. | reverse complement strand
CACCGTGCCGCCAGCCAGCTCGATGCTGGGCACATAGCTGTCATAGCAAGGCTCCAGCACGATCACTTCATCACCGGGGCGCACCATGGCCAAGATGATCGTGATGATGCCTTGCGTGGCACCGGCTGTGATGGTGATTTCATCGTTTGCCGAGTATCTGCGGGCGTGGAGTGCTTCTATTTTAGTAGCAATGGCGTTGCGCAGTGCTGGCACACCAGCCATCGGCGGATACTGATTGAGGCCGCTTTGCATCGCGCTGGTCACTGCATCCACGAGCGCTGGATCACAGTTGAAATCAGGGAAGCCTTGCCCTAGATTGACGGCGCTTTTTTCCGCCGCCAGCTGCGACATGACGGTGAAGATCGTTGTGCCTACAGCAGGGAGTTTGGTTTGCACAGTGGGCGTGCGTTCTAAGACTTGCATGATGAAATATCAAAAATATCAAAGAGAAAAATCGTCGCTGTAACCAGCCAGCGCCTTGCTCACCAAATCGCGCGTGAGGCGAGGGGAGATGAGCTCGGTAAAAGTGTAGATGAAATTGCGCAAATAGGCGCTGCGTTTGAAGGCGACTCGGGCGGTGTTTTTGCCGAACAGATGGCCAGCAGGTTTGACGATGAGGTCTTTCTCTGCCTCGGCGTTCACTGCCATCTCGGCCACGATACCTACGCCCAAGCCAGCGCGCACATAGGTTTTGATCACGTCTGAATCAATGGCCTCAATCGCCATGCGAGGGGAGAGTTTTTTGGCAGCAAAAGCCGCATCAATTTTTGTGCGGCCTGTGAAGGTGGGGTGATAACTCACGAGCGGCTCGCCCGCTAAATCTTGCAACGTCACTTCGCTGACCTTGGCGAGCTTGTGATCGACGGGTATCACCAGCACATGCTGCCATTCGTAGCAGGGCAGGGTGACGAGCTCGGCGTAATCGGCCAAGCTCTCGGTCGCAATGCCAATCTCAGCCACTTCATCAATCAGCATTTTGGCCACTTGATCGGGCGAGCCTTGGTGCAAGCTGATGTTGACTTTGGGGAAGGTCTCGCGCAGCTTGGCAATCGGGCCGGGCAGCACGTAGCGTGCTTGCGTGTGGGTGGAGGCGATGCTTAAAGTGCCACTGTCTTGCAGGCTGTATTGCTCACCGATGCGCTTGAGGTTGCCCACTTCGCGCAAGATGATGTCAATGCTCCTGAGCACTTGTGTGCCAGGCTCGGTGATGCGCTTCAAGCGTTTGCCATGCCGCGCAAACACCTCAATGCCCAGCTCCTCTTCAAATTCAATGATGGCCTTTGAGACACCGGGCTGGCTTGTGTGCAGCGCTTTGGCTGCTTCGGTGAGATTGAGATTGCGCCGTGCGGCTTCTTGCACGAAGCGGAATTGGTGAAGGTTCATATCGAAAAACAGCTATAGATTCGATTTATTATGCCTTGCTTTGCTGGTTTGAATCGTGCGATTTCTTTGGCTGGGCAGGCGCGGCTGGGCTGCGTCAAGTCATGTAAAATAAAATCTTCCGAGGAGCGTTGCAGCGTCCCTTCTGAATCAGAAGCGTGGCGTGAGGCTCGGAACTCACATTTTTTGTGTTTGGCAACGACGCTCACCCATTGATTCAAGTGTGGTGAGCCTCCCTCCTTTCTCAACAGTCTGGCGGTTATCGGCTTGGCATGCTGATCAGTGGATTATTTTTAACCACTGGAGTTAACCATGAGCGCTGTTTTAAAGCCGATCAAGAACCAAGATTACGAAATTGCTGACCTGAGCCTTGCTGGCTGGGGCCAAAAAGAAATCAACATTGCCGAGACCGAAATGCCTGGTTTGATGGCCATCCGTGAAGAATCCGGCAAGAAAAAGCCGCTCAAGGGTGCGCGCATCACTGGCTCGCTGCACATGACGATTCAAACCGCTGTGCTCGTGCAAACGCTGGAAGCACTCGGCGCTGATGTGCGTTGGGCATCGTGCAACATTTATTCTACGCAAGATCACGCTGCTGCAGCCTTGGTTGTGGCTGGCACGCCCGTGTTTGCCTACAAAGGCGAGAGCTTGAAAGACTATTGGGATTACACCCATCGCATTTTTGAATTCAACGGCAAAAAGGGCACTGCCGAAGAAGGCCCAAATATGATTTTGGATGACGGCGGCGATGCCACGCTCCTCATGCATCTCGGCACCAAAGCTGAGAAAGACATCAAAGTTTTGGCCAAGCCCGGTAGTGAAGAGGAAATCTGTCTGTTCAACGCCATCAAGGCAAAACTGAAGGTGGACCCCACCTGGTACAGCCGTCGCCTCAAAGCCATCATCGGCGTGACTGAAGAAACCACTACAGGCGTGCTGCGCCTGAACGAAATGTCCGCCAAAGGTACGCTG
>JANNED010000285.1:0-3391 GCA_031388245.1 Variovorax sp. | reverse complement strand
GATGATCTCGACGTTGTTCCTTGTTGCCCACACCGCTAGCTGCTCTTTGGCGGCGGCGCGGAAGGTGTCAGCTGCGGCTAACAGCACGCTCGCACCTTGATGGCTGAAATGCCAAGTGAGCTTGCCAATAGAGGTCGTCTTACCAGCGCCATTCACACCAGCGATCATCATCACCGTGGGCTTGTGTTCGCCGATGCTTAAGGGTTTTTGAAGCGGCGTAAGCAAATCAGCCAAAGCTTGTGCGAGCAGGGTTTTGACGGCACTGGGCTCGGTTGCCTTGGCATCTTTCACGCGGCGCTTGAGATCGGCCAGCAAATGCGCGGTCGCCGCCACGCCCGCATCGCTCATCAGCAAGGCCGCTTCCAGCTCTTCGTAGAGCGCATCATCGATTTGCGTGCCGGTAAACACCGTGGCAATCGAGCTGCCCGTCTTGCGCAGGCCGTTTTTGAGCTTATCCATCCAGCTCTTACGGGGCGCATCTGGAAGTGTATTTTCTAAGGATTTCGGCTCGATTGCCGGCATAGATTCTACGTTGTTTGCTATCAAATCAGTAGTAAATGATGCGGTATCTCCCTGCGCCACAACAGGTGCAGCTTCAGTGGGCTTCTTCTTGAAAAACGAAAACATGAGGACTTTCTACAATGCTTCTATTCTATGAAACCTACAACACCTGCTGGCAAGCCAGCCAAAGCGCTCGGTTTACCAAAATCCGCTCCCGGCGAGGTGCGCATCATCGGTGGCCAATGGAAGCGCAGTAAGCTCAGCGTGCTCGCCAAACCCGGCCTGCGCCCCACGCCAGACCGCGTGCGCGAGACGCTCTTCAACTGGCTCGGCCAAGATTTAAACGGCTTCAGCTGCGTCGATGCCTTTGCTGGATCCGGTGCTTTGGGTTTCGAGGCGGCTTCACGCGGCGCGGCTGATGTACTCCTGATTGAGAAGGATGCGCAACTGGCTGCAAAGTTACAGGAGAGCAAAACCCGCCTCAAAGCCGATGCAATCCGCATCCAGCGCTGCGACGGCATCTCTGCGCTGCGTCAGCTTCCCGCCGGTGGTGCCGATGTGATCTTCCTTGACCCTCCTTTCGATTCTGGCATGTTTTTAGAAGCAATAATCGCAGCTGCCGGCGTGTTGTCTGCACACGGTGCTATTTATTTAGAAGCACCAGAAGCTTGGAATGATGAAAAACTTGCCCCGCTTGGACTTCAAATGATCAAACAAGGCAAGGCTGGGCTTGTGCATTTTTATTTGTTGAAATTGGCTTAGTCATCATCAGACTCGTCAAGCTTCATTCAGAATACGAAAGAGATGTATTGATGAAATTCAAAATGGCGCCGAACTCGGTGTTTGCGATTCTTTTGCGCAACCCTTGGTGGATCAGTTTTTTGTTGGCTGCTGTCATCAGCGCAGTTTGTGCAGCATTGTTGCCACGCCAGCTTGTCGCGTTTGGGGTATTGGGCACGCTTCCATTTTGGGTGGTTGGCTGCATCGCTCTTCAGCGCCAGTGGAATGCGCCAAGCGCTGCAGCTGTGCAAGCGGAAAACGAGCGTTTGGCGGGGCTGCCCTGGGCGGTATTTTCAAAAGAGCTGCAAACCAAGTTTGAAAAACAAGGTTTCCAAGTCGAGCGCTTGGAGAAGGAGGCGGGTGGAGGCGCGGATTTTCGTCTCATGAAAGCCGGGCAAACGACGCTTGTGTCAGCCAAGCGCTACAAAGCTGCACACCATGGTATTGAGCCGCTTCAAGCATTGGTGGCGCAGCAAGTGGCTCTTGGCGCTGATCAGGCGATGTATGTTTGCTTCGGGGCTTTGAGTGAGCAGGCACAAGCCTTTGCCAGAACAAACAGTGTCACGGTCGGATGGGTTGCTTGAGCGCTTGTAATCGGCTAAAAATTAGGTAATAATATTTTTATTACTTCATCACTTTATACCATGACCACCACCGTCAAACTTCCCGACAGCTTAGAAGGCAGCCTGCGCGAGCGCTGTGCTTCGGAAGGGCGCAGCATCAGCGAGGTGATGCGGGATGCGCTCATGATGTATTTGGCGACCGCGCCCAAGGGTGTGGCAAGTGCTTATGAGTTGGGTCAGGATTTGTTTGGGCGCCAATACGATGATGGTCTGGGAATCCAGGATTTGGCGACGAATCGCAAGGCTTATGCAGCGAGCGTTTGGGATGAGATCGCGGCGCAGAAGTTGCATCCAAACTCGCCCGGCGCTGCGCCATGAGCTTGCGGCTGGGCGCTGACCCTGACAACAATGTGGCAGCGCGACCAGCGCCGTGGAGTCGCCCAATCGTTAGCATTGTGTTGGTTGACAGCGGCCCACTTCTGGCGCTGTTTAACCGTGCAGACCGTTGGCATGATCGCGTGGCGATTTGGATGCAGCTCAATCCACAAGCTAAGCTGATCACCACGTGGCCCGTGATGACGGAAGTCTGCGCCATGCTTGCTCGACGCATTCACAACGAAGCGGCACTCGATTTTCTGCGTTGGGCGCAGCGCGGCGCCATCAGCTGCGATGCACCTGTGCAGGCCAGCCTCGCGAGAGTGCTGCAAATCAGTACGCGCTTCGCATCGCTGCCTTTTGATCTGGCTGATGCATCGATTGCAGAAGCGGCGAGTCGTTTGAAGATTCGACACATTCTCTCCGTGGACAGCGATTTCGATGTGTACCGTGATCCAGCGGGAGAGGCTTTGCTCAATGTGTTGCGCACCTGAGCGCGTGTCTCTCATGCGATGAGGCATGCGCTGGCGCCCACATATGATGCTGGGCATGAACACACCACTTGATTCCTCATCAGATGCGCGCCATGCGCTGTATCCGCGCCTGCTTGCGCCCCTCGATCTCGGCTTCACCACACTTAAAAACCGCGTGCTCATGGGCTCAATGCATACTGGCTTGGAGGAGGGGCGGGATTTGAGCCGCATGGCGGCTTATTTTCGGGAGCGGGCTGAGGGCGAGGTGGGGCTGATGGTGACAGGCGGCTTTGCGCCGAATATCGCGGGCTGGACGAAGCCATTTGCGGGCACGTTGTCCACCTCACGGGCTGCCAAGCGGCATCGGGTGGTCACGGATGCTGTACACAGCGCGGGCGGCAAGATTGCGCTGCAAATTCTGCACACGGGGCGCTATGCCTACCACCCGCTGGCGGTCGCGCCATCGCGCATCAAAGCGCCGATCGCACCGTTCACGCCTTTTGAGCTGTCCAGCTCAGGCGTGGAGCGGCAGATCAAAGCCTTTGTCAATTGTGCTCAGAAAGCCAGAGATGCAGGCTACGACGGCGTGGAGATCATGGGCTCGGAAGGGTATTTGATCAACCAATTCCTATCGAAAGCCACCAATCAGCGCGACGACGAATGGGGCGGCGATTATTCCAATCGTATGCGGCTGCCGCT
>JANNED010000192.1:0-8116 GCA_031388245.1 Variovorax sp. | reverse complement strand
GCACGGGCTTGCTGGGATAGCTCTGAGCCCATATTGGGTTCGCAAATGCGGCGGCGATGCCTGTTGAGACAGTGCGAGAGATCAATGAGCGGCGTTTCATGAGGCTTATTATGAAGGAGTGGCTGTACAGGCGTGCGTGGCATCTGGCCTGAGGCGCTTGAGAGGCTGAAAAAGCAATCAGTTATAATCATGAGCTTTGCTACTGGAAAAGTACGCGTTCTGCTTTCAACCGTATCCATGCCGGATACACCAGAATCGCGCGGCTGCCCACTTTGACGAGGTTCCCCATGAAAGAAGGCATTCACCCTAATTACCGCGAAGTGTGCTTCGTGGATTTGTCTAACAACGCTCAATTCGTGATCCGCTCCTGCGTGAATGCGAAAGAGATGATCAAAATGGCCGATGGCAAAGAATTGCCTTTGTACAAGCTTGATACCTCCAGCGAATCGCATCCTTTCTACACGGGCACACAAAAATCTGTGGACAACATGGGTGGCCGCGTAGAGAAATTCCGCAATCGTTTTGCGCGCACTTCGCCAGCCGCGAAGAAGTAAGCCAGCCACTTGTGCAAACAGGCTTGGCCCTGTTTGTCAGTTCAAGGCAAAATATCAAGGCAATTTGGGTAACCAAATTGCCTTTTTTTGTTGCATGTCGAATACCCCCTCACCCACTCTTGCTGCAATGCCAGCCACCACGCCAGCCATCGTTACCCAAGAAGCGGTAAGAAGGCTACCGCGCTGGGCACTGCTGCTGCTGAGTTTGGCCTACGTGTTGGCGGGCTGGATAGGGCGCGAGCCTTGGAAAAGCGCAGACATTGCTGCCTTTGGTGTGATGCGTGAGTTGGCGCTGGGGCAAAGCGCATGGCTGGCGCCAAGTTTGCTGGGGCAATGGCCCGACATGCTAGGCTTGCTGCCTTATTGGCTGGGCGCGGGTTTTATTGGGCTCAACAACGCCACGGGCGCTTGGCTGCCCATGGATGTCGCTGCCCGAGTGCCTTTTGCATTGCTGCTTGCCACGGCGCTTGCCAGCACATGGTATGCCGTGTATTACTTGGCTCGCTTGCCAGCAGCGCAACCTGTGCCTTTTGCCTTTGGCGGTGAGGCCAGGCCAGTTGACTACGCCCGCAGCATTGCCGATGGGAGCTTGCTGGCCATGCTGGCCATGCTCGGCTTGGCCCAGCTCTCGCATGAGACCACACCTACGCTGGCGCAACTGGCTTTTTCTGCCTTGCTCTTTTATGCGGTGGCGGCTTCTTTGATACGCCCCCGAGCAGCCAGCATCGCTCTGATTGCGGCCAGCTTGGGCCTGGCGCTGTCTGGCACACCGGCCTTTGGCTTGGCGCTGTGTTTGGCGGCGGCGTGCGTGCGCCTCTTGCAGCCGGGCACGCACAGCGGGAAGTGGGCATTGCTCATGGCCACATGTGGCTTGTTGGCGGCTGGGCTGGCACTGGCGCTCGGCCAATGGCATGCGCAAATCGGCCAATGGCCTGCGGCGCGAGACGGGTGGGTGCTGGGCAAGCTGTGGGTTTGGTTTACATGGCCTGCTTGGCCTTTGGCGCTGGTGGCTTTGTGGCGCTGGCGGCATTGGTGGCGCAGCGCCCATATCGCTTGGCCCGCCTCAGTGATGCTGGTCATCATCGTGGCAACGATTGTGCGGCCAGGGGCAGACCGAACGCTGCTTTTGGCCACCCCCGCTTTGGCTTGCTTGGCCGCAATGGCTTTGCCCACTTTGCATCGCAGCGTGAGCGCTTTGGTCGATTGGTTCACGATTGTTTTTTTTGCAGGCTGCGGCTTGGTAATTTGGGTGATTTATCTGTCGATGCATTTGAATCTGCCTGCCAAGCCTGCGGCCAATGTGAGGCGACTTTTACCAGGCTTTGAGCCCAGCTTCTCGGCTCTGGCCTTGGCTGCGGCCTTGGTGGCAACGTTGGGCTGGATGGCGGTGATCGTGTGGCGCACTGGCAGGCATCGCTCTGCGCTGTGGAAATCACTGGTGATCCCGGCCAGCGGCGCCGTGACGTGCTGGATTTTGCTGACCACACTTTGGATGCCGATGCTTGATTACGCCCGCAGCTACGCGCCCATGGTTGCACGCGTGCAGCTTCAGGTTGGGCTAGCCACATGCGTGCACAGCGCCTCATTGGCCCAAGCGCAGGTCACGGCTTTGCAGTTTCATGGGCGCTACACCGTTGTGCCTTGGAAAGCGGGCGAGCCCAGCCCTAGGCGATGCGATTGGCTGCTGGTCGATGCCGAGCGCTTGAAGCTGCCAAGCTTTGCGTTGCCAGATGGCTGGCAACAAAGTGGCAGCGTGCGCCGCCGCTCCTCCACCGATTCAGAGACGCTCTTGATCTACAAACGCATGGGTTCGGGCGCTTGATGAGTGCTGCGCAATTTTCTACGCGCCGCGAAATGGGCGTGATTGTTCAGCATGCCAAGGTCATCGTGGTGGGCCAACTTGCCACCATGGCCTATGGCGTCACGGATGCCGTGGTGGCAGGCCGCTATTCCGATGAAGCGCTGGCCACCCTGGCTGTGGCTTCCAGTATTTTTATCAGCATTTATGTGAGCCTGATGAGTGTGATGCAAGCGCTGATGCCGATCTATTCAGAGCTGCATGGCGCAAACAAGCCTCGTGAGCTGGGCCGTGCGTTTCGCCAATCGGCGTATTTGGCTGTTGCGTTGCTGCTGCTGGGTATGGCGGTGATGATGCAAGCGGGCTTTTTTCTGGGGGCATTTGGTGTGCCAGAAAATTTGCGGCCCGCAGCGGAGCACTACCTGAGCATTTTGGGCTGGGCACTCATCCCTACCATTGGTTTTCGTATGTTTGCTTCGCTCAATCAATCTCTGGGTGCGCCGCGCATTGTGATGCTGCTGCAAATTGCATCGCTGGCCGTCAAGATTCCATTGACGGTATGGTTTGTGTTTGGCGGCGCGGGGCTTGCCTCGATGGGCGTGGTGGGTTGCGCTTGGGCGAGCTTTGCTGTGAACTGCTTGATGTTTGTGGCGGCGCTGGTCACGCTTGCCAAATCTGCACTCTACCAACCCCTTCAATTGTTTGCCCGTTTTGAAGCACCGCATTGGCAGCGCCTGAAAAGCTATGCCGCATTAGGCGTGCCAGCGGGCTTGGCCAGTATGGTGGAAGTGACTTCTTATGCTTTGATGGGGCTGCTTGTGGCTCGCATGGGTGTGGTCGCTACAGCATCCCATCAGATTGCGGCAAGCATGGCTGCGGTGCTTTTTATGCTGCCGCTCTCGCTGTCGATCGCCAGCAGCGCGCGCGTCTCGTATTGGATCGGTGCAGGCGATGTGGCGCAAGCCGGCGCGCTGGCGCGTGTTGCGATCCAGCTCACTGTTGGCGTGGCCGTGGTGGCCAGTAGCATCGTGGTATTGCTGGCTGTGCCGATTGCTGGGTTTTATTCCGGCAGCGCGGAAGTCGCCAAACTGGGCGCTGGCTTGTTGTTCTTTGTGGCGCTCTATCACATTGCTGATGCTTGGCAGACGATTGGCTGCTTTTTGCTGCGCTGCTGGCGCATCACCGTGATGCCTTTGGTGGTGTATGCCTTCACGCTGTGGGGCTTAGGGCTGGGGGGCGGATTTGTTTTGGCCTATGAAGGCGTGCTTGGCATGTCTGCTTGGCAGCAGCCTGGTGCGTTTTGGTTGATGGGATGGGCGGCCTTGTGCATGGCGGCGAGTGCTTTTCAGTGGCGCATCTGGCGGCTAACGCGGTGATTCGTGCGATCCATCAGAGCGATCAGGCTCATGCCGCTAACCGCACCACTTGCATCAGCACACGGTTGGCTGGCAGCGTGAAAGCAAAGCAAGAACCTTTGCCCAACTCTGAGCTGATGCGCAGCTCGCCACCGTGGCGTTGCACCACATGCTTGACAATCGACAGCCCCAAACCCGTGCCGCCGCTCTCGCGCGAGCGGCTTCTGTCCACGCGGTAAAAGCGCTCCGTCAGGCGCGGCAAATGCTCAGGCGCAATACCCGCGCCACTGTCTTGCACAGCAAACTCTGCGCGACCATCAGGCAACATTCTCAAGCTCACATCAACAGAGCCGCCCGGTGGCGTGTAGCGCAGCGCGTTTTGCACAAGATTGCTGGTCGCACTGATGAGCTCGGTGCTATCGCCAAGCAAATGATGCCCTTGCAATTGATTGTCAAAATGCAAGCGGTGCATGCTGTTGCCCGGCAAATCCATCACTTGCATCATGGCGCGCGCGTCTCGATCAAGTTGCGCCATGAGCTGCTGCGCGGGCAGAGAAGTTTCGAAGCTTGGCGCTGGGCTGGCTTCCAGCCGCGAGAGCGTGAGCAAATCGCTGACCAAGCTTTGCATGCGCTGGCTTTGCTCTTGCATCAAGCCCAAATATCGGCTGCGCTGCGCTTCTTCCAAGGGCAGATTTTGCAAGGTTTCGATAAAGCCAGACAGCACCGTCAGTGGTGTGCGAATCTCATGCGACACGTTGGCCACAAAATCACGGCGCTGAGCCTCGGCCAATTCAAGCGCCGTGATGTCGCGCACCAGCATGAGCAGGCGCGAAACATTGCCCTGCACATTAGAGCCATAGCGGTGCAGCTGAGCTGAGAGCCTTTTGGGGCGCTGCGCTGTGCTGCTAGCGGTTTCAAACACCACATCGTGTGAGAAATCGCCGCCGCCAAGATACTCAGAAAATTCAGGCGCACGCACGAGATTGGTGATGTGCTGCATCACATCGCGCTGTGCATCAATCTCCAGCAATTGCGCACCCGTCTGGTTGCACCATTCAATGCGGTTTTGCGCATCCAGCAGCAACACGCCATTCGGCGAGGCTTGAATCGCAGAGAGAAAATCTTGCAGACGCTGATCGCTTTGCTGCAATTGCTGATCCCGTGTGCGCAGCAGATGGCGAATGCGCTGTGTCAGCTGCCCCCACATGCCCCCTGAGTCTTGCAGCGGCAAACCCGATTGCGCATTGCGCAATTGCTGGTCGAATTGGCTGAGGCGTAGCGTATCCCAAATCAACCATGCCAGCGCACCTGCCAGACCACCCCACACTGCACTTTTTAATGAAAAAACAGGGATTGCCGGCAAGAAGCCTGCAAAGAATGCTATAAAAAATGTAGTAAGTCTGTTCATCGAAAGTGCGAACTAGCTCGCATGACTGGCCGTTTGCGAGGTCAGCCGGTAGCCAGCGCCGCGCACGGTGTCAATCATAGGGCCTGCGCCCCCCAATTCGTTGCCCAAGGCTTCGCGCAAGCGCTTGATGTGCACATCCACGGTGCGCTCTTCGATGAACACATGATCTCCCCAAACTTTATCGAGGAGCTGGGCGCGGCTGTGAACGCGCTCTGGATGCGCCATCAAATAGCGCAGCAACTTAAATTCGGTGGGACCGACTTTGAGTTCATCGCCCTGCCAACTGACCCGGTGTGTGGCGCTATCGAGCTCCAAGTGGCTGATCTTGAGCGACTCAGAGGTTTGCTCTGGCGCACGGCGGCGCAGGATGGCTCTGATCCTTGCCATCAGCTCCTGCGTGGAAAAGGGCTTGGTGATGTAATCATCTGCACCCGCATCCAAGCCTTGGATTTTGTCGCCCTCTTCTGAGCGAGCCGTGAGCAACAAAATCGGCACTTGGCGAGTGCGCTCGGCCTTGCGCCATTGGCGCGCCAAGGCGATACCGCTCATGCCAGGCAACATCCAATCAAGCAACACGATATCGGGCAACACCGCATCAAGCTCGCGCTGCGCTTGTTCGCCATCCATGCACACCACGGGCTCAAAGCCGTTGTGCCGCAAATTGACAGCCAGTAGCTCAGAAATCGCGGGCTCGTCTTCAACAATCAAGGCACGCATGCGTTTCATGGTCTTTGTGTGCTCTTAGCGCAAGGCCGATTCAATCTCATCAATCGAGGTGTGGCGCACATCGGTGCCTTCCACAATATAGATGATGGATTCCGCAATGTTTTTGGCATGGTCGCCTACGCGCTCCAGCGCTTTGGCCACAAACAGCAAATCAAGAGATGGCGAGATCGTGCGTGGGTCTTCCATCATGTAAGTGACAAGCTTACGAATGAAGCCATTGAACTCATGATCAATCGCATCATCTTCCTTCAAAATCGCCAAAGCCACACTGGTATCGAGCCGTGCAAAACCATCCAGCGATTTGCGCAGCAAGCCACTGGCCAGCTCCACGGCCACGCGCAGCTCGCCCGAAGGCAACGCACGCGCTGAGCCGCTGGCTGTGATGCTTTTCACCATGCGCGCCATTTTTTGCGCCTCATCGCCGATGCGCTCTAAATTCGCCGTCACGCGCGAGATGGCCATCAGCAAGCGCAGATCGCGTGCAGTGGGCTGGCGCCGGCCAATGATGCTGACCAGATCACGGTCAATTTGCATCTCCATCGTGTTCACACGATCTTCCGCCACGATCACACGATCCGAAGCTTCGGTGTTGAAGGTGGCCAGCGCTTCAATCGCGCCGCGCAATTGCGATTCCACCAAGCCCCCCATTTCCATGAGGCGGCTGGAGACGGCATTGAGATCAGAATCAAATTGGGTGGATAAATGGTTTTCAGGCATGTTGCTCTCCTTGGGGGCGTATTGGGCGGTGGGTTAGCCGAAGCGGCCTGTGATGTAGTCTTCCGTCTCTTTGCGAGCGGGCTTGAAAAACATGGTTTCGGTATCACCAAACTCCATCAGATCACCGAGATACATGTAGGCCGTGTAATCGCTGCAACGCGCCGCTTGCTGCATGTTGTGGGTCACGATCACCACCGTGTAATCGTTTTTCAATTCAGTGATCAGCTCTTCAATTTTTGCAGTGGAGATCGGATCGAGCGCCGAGCAAGGCTCATCGAGAAGCAGCACTTGCGGCAACACGGCAATGCCGCGTGCGATGCACAGGCGTTGCTGCTGGCCGCCCGAGAGGCTGGCGCCGCTTTGATTGAGCTTGTCTTTGACCTCACCCCACAGTGCTGCTTTGCGCAGCGCCCATTCCACACGATCATCCATTTCTGAATTGCTCATGTTTTCAAACAACTTCACGCCAAACGCAATGTTGTCGTAGATCGACATAGGAAAAGGCGTGGGCTTTTGGAAGACCATGCCTACCTTGGCGCGGATCAAGGCAACATCTTGTTTGCTGGTGAGCAAATTCTCACCATCGAGCACGATCTCGCCTGTGGCACGTTGCTCTGGATAAAGCTCAAACATGCGGTTCATGGTGCGCAGCAAGGTGGATTTACCGCAGCCCGATGGGCCAATGAAAGCGGTGACTTTTTTCTCAGGAATCGTGAGATTGATATTTTTCAGTGCGTGGAATTTACCGTAGTAAAAATTCAGATCGCGCACAGTGAGCTTAGGCGGCTCGGTGGGGAGGCGAGGTTTGGTGTTTTCCATGGTGTTGTGGTGAGATGGTTGATCTGATTATTTTTGACGTGTGAGCACACGAGCCAAGATGTTGAGCGCCAACACAGCCAAGGTGATCAGCAGTACGCCGGCCCAAGCTAATTTTTGCCAATTCTCGTAAGGACTCATGGCAAATTTGAATATCGTCACAGGCAAGCTGGCCATCGGTTCACGCAGATCATTCGTCCAAAATTGATTGGACAGCGCGGTGAACAGCAAAGGCGCTGTCTCACCTGCAATGCGCGCCACAGCCAGCAAGATGCCTGTGACCACGCCGGCACGAGCGGCTCGCAAGGTGATGCTCAGAATCACACGGTATTTCGGTGTGCCTAATGCGTATGCAGCTTCCCGCAAGCCTGGTGGAATCAAGGCCAGCATATTTTCTGTGGTTCGGATCACGACTGGAATCACAATCAGCGCCAACGCCACGATGCCTGCCGCCGCAGAGAATGATTTGACTTGCGCCACGATCACGGCATACACAAACAAACCAATCACAATCGATGGTGCAGAGAGCAAAATATCATTCACAAAGCGCGTGATGGAGGCCAAGCGGCTTTTCATGCCGTATTCGGCCAAATACACACCTGCCATCACGCCAATCGGTGTGCCCACAAAAGTAGCCAGCGCCACCATCACGAACGAACCATAAATAGCGTTGGCCAAACCACCCATATCATTGGGTGGCGGTGTCATTTCTGTGAACACGGCCAGCGACAAGCCAGACAGG
>JANNED010000055.1:0-1546 GCA_031388245.1 Variovorax sp. | reverse complement strand
GGTGGGAAAAATTCAGCCGCGCCATTTTCCGAAAGTGTTTGGCGCTGCGGCGAATGAGGCTTTGAGCTATGAAGCCGCTTTGGTCAAGTTCAACGAAATCGCCAATCGCGTCGGCCGCTCGGCTGAAAGTGTGGCTGAGGGGTTTATCAACATCGCTGTGCAGCAAATGGCCAATGCGATCAAGAAAATTTCTGTAGCTCGCGGCTATGACGTGACGCGCTACACGCTCCAATGCTTTGGCGGCGCAGGTGGCCAGCATGCTTGCCTTGTGGCCGATGCGCTGGGCATGACGCGTGTGTTTGTGCATCCGTATGCGGGCGTGCTCTCGGCTTATGGCATGGGCTTGGCGGATCAGAGTGTGATCCGTGAACAGGCGGTGGAGCTGCTTCTGGCAGACAAGGCTTTGGCTGAGGTGTCTACCAAGCTGGATGCATTGGCAAAAGCGGCCATTGCCGAGCTGCAAAGCCAAGATATTGGTAGCGGCGCGGTGAATGTGCATCGGCGGGTGCATGTGAAGTATCAAGGCACAGATACGGCCTTGGTGGTGCCCTTCGGCGATTTGGCCGGCATCGAGGCCGCGTTTGAAAAGGCTTACAAGCAGCGCTTTGCCTTCCTCATGCAAGGCAAGGCTTTCGTCGTAGAAGCCGTGTCGGTAGAAGCTGTGATCAGTGGCGATGCTCCCGCAGAAATGCGCCATGCGCTGCATGAGCCCCGTGCTGTGCCCAGCCGAGAGACGGTCAAGATGTTCTCTGGCGGGCAGTGGCATGAAGCCTTGCTCGTGGTGCGCGAGGATTTGCGAAGCGGCGATGTGATTCCCGGCCCAGCGATCATTGCCGAGAAAAACGCCACCACGATTGTGGAGCCCGGTTGGGAGGCAAATTTAACGGCTTTAGACCATCTTGTCCTTGAACGGCGTGCGCAGCGTGCTATAAAATTCGCAGCAGGAACGACGGTTGATCCCGTCTTGCTAGAGGTCTTCAACAACCTTTTCATGAACATCGCCGAGCAAATGGGTTTGCAGTTGCAAAACACGGCGTATTCGGTGAACATCAAAGAGCGCTTGGATTTTTCTTGCGCATTGTTTGATCACGAGGGCAACTTGATTGCTAACGCGCCTCACATGCCTGTGCATCTCGGCTCGATGGGCGAGAGCATCAAAACGGTGGTGAATGAAAACCGCGCCACGATGCAGCCGGGCAATGTGTATGTGCTCAACGATCCGTATCACGGCGGCACGCATTTGCCCGATGTGACGGTGATCACGCCGGTGTATATCAATAATACCGTTCGCCCTGAGCTTGTCGAAGGGCTCACTGGGGCTTCGACAAGCTCAGCCCGAACGGATAGTCCCCTGTTCTACGTCGGCTCGCGCGGTCACCAAGCCGATATTGGCGGAACAACGCCGGGCTCCATGCCGCCGTTTTCCACGCGCATTGAAGAAGAGGGTGTGCAGATCAATAATTTCCTGCTCGTTGAGCGCGGCGTGTTGCGCGAGAAGGAAATGGTTGCACTGCTGGAGAGCGGCGAATACCCATCGCGCAATCCC
>JANNED010000158.1:0-1822 GCA_031388245.1 Variovorax sp. | reverse complement strand
ATGACCGATACCCTGCGCATGGCCGCTCACCGTCTCAGGGAAATGCTGACGCGCATACACAGGCAACTGGCGCTTCGCTTCAAATTTCTTCGTCGCAGGATTCCACGAACCCTCCGCCTGATGCACACCACCCTGATCGGCAACCGCACCTTTGAACACCCAATCAGGCAGAGGCGCTTTGCACAGGGCTTTGCCTGCATCAATGTCTTCTTTGACCATGTTGGCCACTTCAAGCCAGCCTGCTTCTTGCCAAAGCTCAAACGGCCCTTGGCTCATGCCAAAACCCCAGCGCATGGCCAGATCCAAGTCGCGTGCTGTTTCAGCCACTTCAGCCAAATGAATCGCAGCATAGTGAAAACTGTCGCGCAGAATCGCCCATAGGAATTGGCCTTGCTTGCCTTCTGCGTTGCGCAAGAGCTTCAAGCGCTCACCAGCAGGCTTTTTGAGCATGCGGCCATACACTTCATCGGCCTTCTGGCCACCGGCCACGTAGTCGCCTTTGCCATCAGCTGCTTTTGCGTCAAAGCGCAAAATATCGCGGCCGACTTTTTTGAAGAAGCCGGCCTTGGCTTTTTGACCCAAAGCGCCAGCATCCATGAGCTGTTTCAACACGGCGGGCGTACCAAAGTTGCCGTAGAACGGATCGCGCTTCTCATCCAAGTTGTCTTGCAGCGTCTTGATGACGTGATGCATTACATCCAAGCCCACCACATCCGCCGTGCGGAACGTGCCTGAGCTGGCTCGGCCGAGCTTCTTGCCCGTCAGGTCGTCCACCACGTCATACGTGAGGCCAAAATTTTCCACCTGCTTCATCACGCCCAGCATGCCGGCGATGCCGATGCGGTTGGCGATGAAGTTCGGCGTGTCTTTGGCGCGCACCACGCCTTTGCCTAAAGTCGTCGTGACGAAAGCTTCGAGCTGGTCGAGCACTTGCGGCTGCGTGGTCGGCGTGTTGATCAGCTCCACCAAATACATATAGCGCGGTGGGTTGAAGAAATGGATGCCGCAAAAGCGCGGCTTGATGCTATCGGGCAAGCCTTCGGAGAGCTTGGTGATCGACAGGCCCGAGGTGTTGGAGGCGACGATTGCGCCCTCGCTCACAAAAGGAGCAATCTTCTTATAAAGATCCAGTTTCCAATCCATGCGCTCAGCAATCGCCTCAATGATGAGGTCGCAGCCGCGCAGTGTTTCTAAGTGCTCTTCGTAGTTGGCTTGTTCGATCAAGGCCGCATCTTCGGGCACGCCCAGCGGTGCAGGCTTGAGCTTTTTCAAGCCCTCAACTGCTTTGCTGACGATGCCGTTTTTCGGGCCTTCTTTAGCTGGAAGATCAAACAACACAACTGGCACTTTAAGGTTGACCAAATGCGCAGCAATCTGCGCACCCATGACACCTGCGCCGAGCACGGCGACTTTGGAAACGTTGAAACGGGACATTCGAGACTTTCTTTGTTGAGTCGTGACTTACTGCACGCGAACCCAGGTTTGTGTTCGGCCAAATGGCCCAATGCTGCCGCGCACGGCCAGCTTTTTACCGCCGTCTTCAGGTGTCATCTTGAGCGTGTATTCCTTGCCGTTATCGGGATCAAGAATCTTGCCACCACTCCAAACATCAGCGCCCTCTTCTTTTTTGCCACCACGGATGATCTCCAAGCCCATGATGGGCTGGCCTTTGCGGGCATCTTTGCATTCCTCGCATTTTTCATCCGGCTTGGCATCCTTGGCCAAGCGCTTGGTGATTTTGCCGCTCAGCACGCCGCCAACTTCAGTGATGGTGATTTCAGCTTTCGCTTCTTTGGTTTTGTCGTCAACGCTGTTCCACTTG
>JANNED010000151.1:0-20119 GCA_031388245.1 Variovorax sp. | reverse complement strand
CTTTGTAATCTTGCGCAGAAACCAAGCCTGCGGCCACAAGCGCCACAGCAGCGATCACACTTTTAACAAACAGACGTTTCATCAGAGTCTCCAAGAATTATTCATAGCACGCAACATAGTAAAAACGGGGCATATGGCGTGCAGGTCATATGCTTTGTCTGAAAAGGATAACGCTGGAAGCGATGGCTTGATGTCAGGCTGAACCCTTGATGGCCATCGTTTTAACCGCCTAAAAACTTAGCAGGCCAAATCACGATTTGCGGGAACAACACCATCAAAAACAACAACACAAATTGCGCCACCATGAAAGGCAACACGCCGCGCGTGACTTTATCCATGCTGATCTTGCCCACGCCAGCCACTGTGTTGAGCACGGTGCCCACTGGCGGTGTGATCAAGCCAATGGCGTTGTTGATGATAAAGAGCACGCCGAAATAAATCGGATCAATGCCCGCTGCGTTGACCAGCGGCATGAGCACAGGCGTGAGGATCAAAATCGTGGGCGTCATGTCCATCGCCGTGCCCACGATCATCACGATGATCATGATGACAAACATCAGCAATTTTGGGCTGTCAAGCAATGGTTGCAAAAGCGCCGTGAGCTGCGCGGGCAATTGCGCCACCGTGATCATCCATGCGGAGACCATGGCCGCCGCAACAAGAAACATCACTACCGCGCTGGTTTTACCGGCTTGAATGAAGATAGGCAACAAATCTTTGATCTTGATTTCGCGGTAAACGAAGATTGAAATCACCAAGGCATACACGGCTGCCACCACAGCAGATTCCGTGGGTGTGAACACACCAAATTTCAGACCACCCACCACGATCAAAGGCATGCCCAAAGCCAGCAGCGTCTCGCGAAATGCTTTCACCACTTCAGCACCTGTCGCACGGGGCGGCGGTGTGATTTTTTCTTTCCGCACCAAAATCCACCAAGTGATCCAGAGCGAGCCCCCCAGCAAAATCCCGGGCACGATACCCGCCAAAAATAATTTGGAAATAGATACGTTGGCTGCAACGCCAAAGATGATGAAGGCAATTGACGGCGGAATGATCGGCGCGATGATGCCCGCTGAAGCAATCAGGCCAGCCGAGCGCGCAGGATCATGCCCAGCGCGAATCATCATGGGCAGCAGCAAAGCGGAGAGCGCCGCCGCATCAGCCACAGCCGAGCCTGAGAGCGCGGCCATGATGCAAGCCGCGACAATCGCCACATAGCCCAAGCCACCCGGAATATGCCCGACAAGCGCGAGCGCAAAATTCACAATGCGTTTGGATAAGCCGCCCACATTCATGATCTCGCCTGCGAGCATAAAGAAAGGCACAGCCAGCAGCGGGAAGCTGTTGGCCCCCTCAATCACGTTTTGCGCAAGGATTTGTGAATCCCACATGCCTAGCTGCCACATCAATGCAGCACCGGTAAAGAGTAAAGAAAAAGCAATTGGCATGCCCAGCGCCATGGCACCTAACAAAGCAACGAGAAAAATAGCGATGGTCATTTTGATTTCTCTTTATTTCTGATGACCCGCTGCGCCATGCGGCACCTCTTCGGATTCACGCACTGCCATCAGCTCATTCTCACTCATTTGACCTGTGATCAAGCGGTACAAATCCCGCGCAATGATCAAGCCACCCAAAACCGCAAACATCAAGCCGGTGGCAAAGAAAATGCCCATCGACACTTCCATGGCGGCACTGGTGGAGCTGGCATTGATCTTGGTTTGCTCCCAAGCGCCTTTGAAGAGCACAGCGCAAAGCGCGAGCATCAAGCCGTAGCTCAGCCCCAAGCAAATCTTTTTGCCACGCAGTCCAATACGTGCGAGCAACATATCGGTGCCCAAATGGCCTTTTTCTTTGAGCGCGACCACGGCTCCCATGAACGTGACCCACACAAACAGCCAACGCGAGAGCTCTTCACTGATCGCAATGCCTGAGTTGAAGCCATAGCGCAGCACAACATTGCCAAATACCATGATCACCATCAGCAACAAAAACAATGCCATGAGGTATTCAAGCAGTTTGCAGTAAGCGTTGATGGATTTTTCAAGCATGCGTGTCTCTCTTTGATTGGATGCGCTTTATTATGTACCAATCAGTACATTTATAGTGCTTTCGATGCCAAGGGTTTGCACTAGGTTCTCTCTGAAAATCACTAACACCAGCTATCCCGCTTTGGCATAGGATCGCCGCAGACCACGCCACGTGCAGATGTGATGCTGAGCCGTTCAAGCCATGATTTTCCGGTATTCCCTGCGCACCGTTTGTTCTTGCGCAGGGGTCAGGGCCGTCAGTGGCGCACGCACGGCGAGCCAAGCGTTATCGCCCGTCTGCTCGGCCAGAATCGTTTTGTAGGCGCTCACAAAAGGCATGCCCGGCTCCAGCGACAACAATGCGAGCATATCGCGCATCAGCTTGTCATCCAGCGCACTCACTTGCGCTGGCGCGTTCATCATGCGGCGCATGAGTTCTGGCGCGATGTTAGCCAACCCACAATCGAACCCGCGCCGCCCACCAGTTGCGTCGGCATCACATCGGGCTCGCAACCCACCAGCACGGCAAGATTTGGAAATCTCTGCGCGAGCATTTTTGAATGCTCAACATTGGCGCTGCTGTCTTTGATGCTGACCACTTCGCGCGGATGCTTTTGCATCAGCTGCGCAATCGCTGCTTCGCTCCAGCCAATGCCGCAGAGGCTAGGGAAGTGATAAAGAATGATAGGCAGCGATTGACCACTTTGCGCCCTGCCCGCTTCGATGACCTCGCTCACATACGCCACCAATCCAGCGTCGTGCTGGCCGTTGTAATAGAAGGGCGGCATGAGCAAGCCAGCTTTCGCACCGATCTTTGATGCATGCACTGCGAGCGCAACCGCGTCGTCGCGCGCCAGTGCGGAAAGGTTGATCACCAACTGCTCACCGCGCACGCCAGCGGCGACAAACGCGTCCGCAGCAGCGATGCGTTGCAAAGTGGTGAACGATGTGCCCTCACCCGTCGTGCCAAACAAAGTGAGCCCATCGCTGCCGGACGCCAGCAAACGCTTGCCATGCGCAATCATGCGCGGCAAATCGATGCTGCCTCCTGCTTCAATCGGTGTCAGCAGAGCTGGCCAGAGGCCAGAAATGCTGTGGTGTGTGTTGTCAGTCATCATCTTCATTTCATTTCTAAGCCAAATCACCACTGAACCGGCATATAAACTGCGCGGAGTGCTATCAAATTGATACTACACAGCTTTCAAGCGCATCGCGCCAGGCAGCGGCGTGGAGCGGCGCAGCACATCTTCAGCCAGCCATTGGGCACTTTTGGCTGCCCGCGCACAGACCAGCTCAAGCGGCAAATTCACATAATCGTCGTTGAACACTTCAAAGCTGTAATCGCCTTGGTAGCCGATCTTGTCAAGCCTGAGCACGATATCGATCAAGGCATCACTGTGAACCCCCTCCCCGGGGAAGACGCGGAAAGTGCGCGCCGTCGTCATGCGCTCTTCAAAACTCTTGGTCTCTTCCCACATGAAATCAGCGAGCTGCACGAGAAAGATTTTGGAGGCATCGAGATAGTCGATCTCTTCTGGCGAAGTCTTCGCAGCGAGCACATGATAAGAATCCACGCAGATACCCAGATTGGGCATATCCGCGCGACACACCACATCCCAGCTTTGCGGCAACTCATTGATGGTACGCCCCCAGCTCAAAGCTTCGTAGGCGATTTTGATGCCGTAGGGCACGGCGAGCATGGCGAGCTTGCGCAGGTCAGCAGCGATTTTGTCGAGATCTTGCGTCGCGTGCGCTGAGACGGATGAGCAGGCGAGCAACACCTTTGCACCGAGGCTATGCGCCATTTGCAGCATGCTCTTGGCAATGTCGATTTTGTAATCATGCAGATGGCCCGAGAGCCCTTCAAAATCGCGCAGCACCTGAAAGCCCGTGGCTCGCAATCCACTCGCATTGCAGGCGTTCACAGCCGATTGCAACCCACCCGGATGGCCAACCAGATCGTTGGCCTTGAGCATCACTTGCTCAAAACCTGCAGCCTTCATCGCAGCGAGCTTGGCCTCAATCGGCCCGGCCAAGCTGATCGTGTCCATGCCGAATTCTGCAATGAGCTTCATGATGGCACTCGGTTGTTTTGCACCAGCTCAAACACCACGCCGCCAAGATACGTCTTGGTGATCGCACCGCGTTGCTCGGTGTGCGCGGCTTTCGTTTCCACAAACTCGATACCCAGCTTGCGCAGCACATTAACCGCCGCAAGCACATCCGGCACACCGAGGCCAATGCGCTGCAAGCGCTCCTCGCCATCCAACACGTTAACATCCGGCTCCACCATTTGCAGCATGAAGCCAGCACCCTGGCTGAGCGCAGGGCTCTTCATCAGCGTGCCCTTGGGCATGATGCCAAAGCGCTCTTCGTCTGCAATCAGCGCAAAGCCAAAAAGCTCTTTGTAAAACGCAATCCAATCGTTGCTGCGCTCCGCACCAATGTATTGCACCACGCCAAAAAAATGCAAGCCTGCGGTCGCAGCCGGCGCTTGGTCTACGCCGGGAATCGGCACGAAATCAACGCTGTAAATACTGAATTCCCGGTAGCGATCGACAAAATAAATCCGGCTGCCGCCCGCCCCATGAATCGCGGGAATATTCAGCTCCATCACCTGCGCATGCGTTGACACTTCCCAAGCACCCCGCTCACGCACATAGGCATAGGCCGCGCACGCATCGCGCACGCGCAGCGCAATCGCCGCAATCACCGGCTGCTCTCTGCCGTGCGTAGCGCCGCGCACTTCAGCAAGATGCGCATTGACAACAATATTGAGCCCGCCTTGGCGATAGAGCAAAACCTCACGCGAGCGATGCCGCGCCACAGGCTTAAAACCCATCATCTCCAAAACTTGGCCCAGCGCCTGCGGCTTGGAGGTGGCATATTCAATGAACTCAATGCCATCCAAGCCAATCGGATTAGAAGCATCAGAAAACGAATGCTGCAAAGGCTCGCGCTCTTGCGCTTTCATCAACAAATCACTCATGGATAGAGCCTTTCAGTTCAAATTATTGAAGAACACGGAAGTCACGGAAATTACACGGTTGGCGAAGCCAAATGGCCACCGAGGAACAATCTCTCAATATCCGGATCAGCCAATAACTCCGAAGCCTTGCGATGCAATACGCAGCGGCCTGATTCCAGCGCTATCGCCTCATCAGAAATCTTCAATGCGCTTTTGACGTTTTGCTCCACCATCAAAATCGTTGTGCCTTGTGCAGCCAAGTCTTGCAGCAGCTTGAACACATCCTTCACCACAATCGGCGAGAGGCCAATCGATGGCTCATCAATCAGCAATGCCTTTGGGCGCAGAAGCAAGGCGCGCGCAATCTCAAGCTGCTTTTGCTCGCCACCCGAGAGAGCGCTGGCCTGTGAATGGATGCGCTCTTGCACGCGAGGGAAATGCTTGAGCACTTCGGGGATACGCTCGTGCGTGAGCTTCGTGCCCAACGTGATGCCGCCCAGCTCCAAATTTTGATAAACGGAAAGCTGAGGAAACAAATTGCGCCCTTGCGGCACGAAGGCCAAGCCTTTGCCGAGCAGCTCTTTTTGAGAGAAGCCAGAAATATCTTCGCCTTCAAGCAACACGCGGCCTTCGCGCGGCTTGAGCAGACCGAAGAGCGTTTTGAGTACCGTGGATTTACCAGCCCCGTTGGGCCCGATCAGCAGCGTGATCGCAGCGCGGCGGATGCTCAAATCCAGATGATTCAAGATCATCAAATCTTTATAACCAGCGAGCACTTTGTCGAATTGGATCGCAATGTCTGAATGTTGTATTGAGCTCATCATCACGCTCCCAAATACGCATCAAGCACGGCCTTGTTGCCGCGAATCTCGGCTGGCGTGCCCACAGCCAGCACCTTGCCTTCAACCATCACCATGATGCGATGACACAAGCTCATGACGAAATCCATGTTGTGCTCGATCACGACGAAGCTGCTTTTTTTGCCACTCGCGTCATGTTTTAAGCCTTTCTCATTGAGCTGCTTGAGAAGCGATGAAATGCCGCCCACCAGCGAAGGATTGACACCCGCGCAAGGCTCATCTAACAACACCAAATCCGGCTCACGCATGAAGGCCATGGCGATGTCTACGAGCTTTTGTTGCCCATACGAGAGCGTGCCCGCTTTCAAATCTGCCACGTGGTTAATACGAAACTGCTCAATCAGCGCATCCGCCTTTGCACCCAGCCCAGAATCTGGCGCAGCAAACATGCGGCTGAATTTGCTGCCTTGATGCTCTTGCGCGGCGACGATCAAATTGTCTCGCACGCTCATCTTGCCAAAGACTTGCAGCGTTTGAAACGTGCGCCCCACGCCGAGGCGCGAGAGCTCAAGCGGCCCGGCTTGGGTCACATCTTGGCCTTTGAATTCAATGCGGCCAGAATCAGGCTTGATCTGCCCAAGCATGGAATTGAACAGCGTTGTTTTGCCCGAACCATTGGGCCCGATCACGCCAAAAATCTCGCCCGGCATGACCTCGAAACTCACACCACCGACGGCTTGAATTGCGCCGTAGGCTTTCTTCATATCGGTGACTTTTAAGACAGGAGCAATCATCATGGCGCTCCTTTTTCTGTAGCAGCTTGCGCCGCAACACCGTTCGGAATCGGTGCAGCAGCTTGGAGCACTTTCCGCTTGGAAAACAGTTTCTCTGGCAAGCTCGCCAAACCATCGGGCAACCACACCAAAATCGCAATCACCATCACGCCAAAGATCGGCAAGAACCAGTTGGAAAAAATCGGCGACACATCGCGAATCCATTCCGGCAAGATCAAGCCGATCAGTGCACCGACCAGCGGGCCGACAAACAAACCCGCGCCGCCGACCACCACCATCAGATACATCGTGATCGATGCGCCCACGGTAAATGAGGCAGGCTCAATATAGTCCACCAACGAGGCATACAAGCCACCAGCCAAGCCCGCATACACCGCACCAATTGCAAAGGAGAGTAGCGTGTAGGCGCGAGTATCAATGCCCAAGCTTTCTGCGCGAATCGGGTTGTCTCTGAGCGCTTGAAACGCTTTGCCCCAAGGCGAGCGCAGCAAACCCCAGAGCAGCGCAATGGCAATTGTCGAAATGGCCAACGTGAAGTAGTAATACGCCAAATGCCCTTTGAGCGAGAAGCCAAAAATCTCAGGCCGCGCAATACCGTTGAAGCCAAACGTGCCGCCCGTGAGCCATTCTTCATTGCGAAAGACGAGCCACATCGCGGTGTTGAAGCCGAGTGTGGCAAAGGCCAAGTAAATGGTTTGCACCCGTAGCGCAGGAAAGCCAACGATCAAGCCAACGACGAAGCACACCATCATGGCTATCGGCAACCCGAGCCACCAAGACAGCCCGGCTTTCATCAAAATCGCCACGCCATACGCACCGATACCAAAGAAAGCTGCATGCCCAAGCGACTTTTGCCCCGCATAACCCACCGTGAGATTCAAGCCCATGGTGGCCACAACGAAGACCAGCCAGAGGCTGAAGAGATAGACGCCGTAGTTCTTCAGAAAAGGCGGGACAGCTATTAAAATAATAGCTACTGCCGCAATAAATACGCCGGCAAGGTAGCGTTTTTCTTTGAATAATGTGCTCATAACGCCTTAAACCTTGCGCTCTTCTTTGCGACCGAGCAAACCTTGCGGGCGAAACAAAATCACCGCCATGAACACCACCAGCGCCACCGCATCTTTGTAAGCCGGCGATATGTAGGCCGCGGCAAGATTCTCACTGACACCCACGATCAGGCCGCCCAGCAATGCGCCGCGTGAATTGTTAAAACCGCCGATGATGGCCGCAAAAAAAGCTTTCGTGCCCAGCGAATCACCCATGTCGAATTTCGCCAAGTAAGTGGGCGTCACCAAAATCGCTGCCGTGCAAGCCAACATCGCATTCACTGCGAAAGTATAAAAAATCATGCGTGGCACATTGATGCCGAGCACAGCGGCACTCTCGGTGTTTTGCGCCACCGCTTGCATCGCGCGGCCCGTGATCGTCTGCGAGAGGAAGGCTTGCGTGGCATACACAATCACCAGCGCCGCGACCAATGTGCCGACATCACCCAACGAGACGGTGACCCCTGCAAACTGAAACAGCTTCTCGCCAAACATATTCGGGAAGGCATGGGCTTCTGCGCTGTAGCCGGCGCGCAGCGTGTTCTTCATCACGATGGACAAGCCAATCGTGGCCACGACAATTTGCATCATGCCGTGCTTGAAGAGCGGATCGACCACGGTGCGCTTAAAGGCCCAGCCCAGCACGAGCGTTGCAACAATCACCGTGAGCAAAAACGCAATTGGCAGCGGCGCGCCCCAAGCCATAAAGGCCAGCATGCCAAATGCCGGCAGCATCACAAACTCGCCCTGCGCAAAATTAATCGTGCCAGCGGCTTGCCAAAGCAAAGTGAAGCCAAGCGCCACCAGCGCATAAATACTGCCCGTGGCCATGCCGCTGAAGACAAGTTGGAAAAAATCGGTCATTTGTCGTGAAAGACTAAAAGAACACGGAAGTCACGGAGGTTTCACGGAAGACACAGAAAAATCCCTTTTTGGTTTTCTTCTGTTCCTTCCGTGCTGTTTCCGTGCCTTCCGTGTTCTTACAAGAGGTTCAAGAACTATTTCTTAGCCGACAGCGCCGGCAACACAGAAATCACTTCTTGGCGGCCATTTTTGACCTGCACCAAATAGCTCTCGCGATCCACATCGCCTTTGTCATCAAAGCGGCCGCTCACGAGCACGCCAGGATGCTTTTTCACATCGAGCTCCAAGCCTTTCATCGCAGCAGCCACGGCCTTGCGATCGACTTTGCCCGCCTTTTCAATGGCCGCTTTCATCGTGTACACGCCGATGTAGCCTTTGGGGCCGTTGTGATCGGGCAGGTATTTGTAGTCTTGGTAAAACTTGGCTTTGAATTTCAGCATCTCGGCGCTGGGTGCATCGATGGTCAAGCCCACATGTGCGACCGCGCCATTGGCGGCATCGCCAGCCAGCTCAATGACTTTTTGTCCTGTGAGCGTGGTCTCGCCAATGATGGGCTTGGTAAAGCCTTGCTTGCGCAACTCGCGCAACAAGCGTGCGGATTCGTCTTCATTCACGTAAGCAAACAACGCATCGGAGCCGCTGGCTTTGGCTTTGAGCACGGCAGCGGAAAAGTCCACTTGGCCGGCATCGGTAGAAATCTCATCCACGATTTTCGTGCTGCCGCCGGCCAGGGTTTTCTTGATCATATCGAGGCCGCCTTTGCCGAAATCATTGTTCACATAAATGATCGAGAGATTTTTCACCTTGGCTTGATCGCTGATGTAGCGGCCAATTTTCGGCATCGCAGTAGCTTGCGTGAAGCTGGTGCGGAAGATGTAGGGGTTGCCTTGCGTGGTGATGCTGGCTGCTTCGCCGCCCGTCCAGTTCGGCACTTCGGCTTTTTGGCTTTCTTTCATGCTCACCATGATCGAGCCGGAAAACACGGGGCCAAAAATCGCGAACACATCGTTGTCAATCGCTTTCTTCGTGAGCGCCAGTGCCACGCCAGGGTTGGTGGTGGTGTCGTTGATGGACAGCTCCAGCTTTTTGCCCAAGATGCCGCCAGCGGCGTTGATCTCTTTCACAGCGAGCTCGACGCCGTTTTTAAAGTTGGTGCCCGATGTCGCGCCGCCGCCAGACAGCTCAACGATGGCTGCGAGCTTGATATTTTGAGAAAAAGCCATAGAAGCCGACGAAAGTACGACGCCGATTGCTACTGATTTGAGAGCAAATGAAATTGAGGTGCGACGTTGCATGCTGGAACTCCTGATAAAGCGGATGAAGGTTTAAATTTAACGTACCAAATCGTACATTAAGCACAGCCCAAGCCTCATCAGGTTTCTACCTAGCAAACAGTCAATAACTGACCATCAGTTATGCATTTATTAAATGGCTACTGGCCTAGCGGCTCTGCCTCAGGGGAAATCAATCGGAACCGTCAGTTGCGCAATGGCTTGGGCTGTATTCGGGCGCACACCGCGCCACCATTCAAACGCCAACGCAGCTTGCTCCACCAGCATGCCCACGCCATCAACCAGCCGGTCTGCGCCAGCGGCTTTGGCTTGCAGCAAATAAGGGGTTGCGCCTTTGCCATAGGCCATCTCATAAGCCAGGCAGCCCGGCGCAAACACCACATCTGGCATGGCCGGCGCTTGCCCAAACAGGCTGGCCGATGTCCCGTTGACGATGACATCAAAAGGCGCGTTCAAATCCTCATAGCCGCAAGCCTGTACGTTAACGGGCGATTGCGTGCGCAGCATGTCCACCAACTCCTGCGCCTTGGCCTTCGTGCGGTTGGCCACCACGAGCATGGCAGGCTCGCTTCGCGCAAAGGGCAGCAATGCCCCGCGCACTGCGCCGCCAGCGCCCAGCAACAGCACGCGTTTGCCGCGCATGGGTGTGGCGTGGTTGCGCTCAATATCGTTGACCAAACCGATGCCATCAAAATTTTGCGCATGCACTTCATCGCCCACAAACTTGAGCGCATTCACCGCCCCGGCCAATTTTGCCGATTCCGACAGATGCGTGGCGTAAGCAAAAGCTTCAAGCTTGAAAGGTGCGGTCACATTCATGCCGCGCATGCCGCTGGCTCGCAATTCGTCGAGCTGCTTGGCAAACTCACCGATTCGGCCTTCGACTTTGGTGTATTCCATCCGCTGCCCGGTGACAGACGCGAAGAGCCCATGAATGATGGGTGATTTGGATTGAACAATCGGGTTGCCGATCACGGCGTATCGGTCGAGTTGCGGGTTTGAAAATGAAGTCATGAGAAAGATCAAAACTGAAGAAGATGCTTGGGCGAATGCCACATGATTTGCTCACACTCATGCAAGCTGAACACACTGGCAAGGAGCGCCATCATAGGGCCGTAGTCTAAGCGATGCGCTCCTTTGAGATAGGGCCAATCCGATGCCCAAAGGCAGCGCTGCAAGCTGAAATGTCGCGCCAAAGCCTCTACAAAAGGCTTGGCATCGTCAAACGGAAAACCGATTTGAGAAAACTTGGCAAAGCCCGAGAGCTTGACCACGGCATGGCCTGCGCCGCCGAGCGAAAGTAGAGCTTGAAAACCTGCTTGCTGCAAGCCCGCATCAACATTTGGGCGACCACAATGATCCATCATCACGCGCACGCCGCTGGACTCAATCATGGGCAGCAATTCAACCAGTTGATCGCCCTCCACCTGAAACTGCGCCCACATCCGAAGCTTGGCCAAGCGCCCCAGCAGCGGCGCAATGTCAGCGTAAGCCGCCGCACCCTGCAAAGATGCATTGAAGGCCACGCCAATGATGCCTTGCTTTTGAAGCATGGCCAGCGTTTCTTCGCTGCAATCGTTGGGGACAACGGCAATGCCTTTGAAGCGCGGCGCAGTTTCGCTCTTGCCTTGTGCAATGGCATCCAACATGCACCGGTTATCCAGCCCATAGCCAGAATTGGGGCCCACCAGCAAAGCATGCCGAACACCATGAAAATCCATCACAGCATTCAAAGCGCGTGCATCGCCCATCTCCTGCCCCGCAGGCCGATACGCCACATCCGGCGAATAAGGAAAGCGCAGCGGATCGAGCACATGGCAATGCGCATCGATTTTGGGCAGCGCGAGAAGATCAGCGATGGTCTGGCTCATGGCAAGACTGTAGCCGCTGGCTCCATCCATCCAATCACCAACTGCTATGTGCAAACGCAATAGCTGCTGATGCTGGTTTAGGCCACAGCTAATTCGCGCTCTGGCATGCTTTCTACTGGCTTGGGAGATGGCGTGCGAATCAAATGATCAAACGCGCTCAGGGCCGCTTTCGCGCCTTCGCTGGCTGCGATCACGATTTGCTTGTAGGGCACGGTGGTGCAATCACCTGCGCCAAAGATGCCAGCCACATTGGTGTGATTTTTTGCATCGATCAGAATTTCACCGAATTTGCTGCGCTCAATCGTTGTGCCCAAAAATTCTGTGTTGGGCACGAGGCCGATTTGAATGAACACGCCTTCTAGCGGCACTGTTTTCTCGACGTTGCTCGCGCGATCTTTGTATTTCAGGCCGTTGACTTTGCCATCGGCACCGGTGATTTCCAACGTTTGCGAATTCGTATAAATCGTCACGTTGGGCAGGCTTTTCAGCTTGTTGATGAGCACAGCATCGGCCTTCATCTCGGGCATAAATTCAAACACGCTCACATGCTTGACGAGGCCAGCCAAATCAATCGCCGCTTCCACCCCAGAATTGCCACCGCCAATCACAGCCACATCTTTGCCTTTGAAGAGCGGGCCATCGCAGTGCGGGCAGTAGGCCACGCCTTTGTTTTTGTATTCTTGCTCGCCGGGTACGTTGATGTTTCTCCAGCGTGCACCGGTGGCGATGATGAGGCTGCGCGTTTTGAGCTCGCCGCCCGCATCGGTTTTGAGCGTGATGTAGCCACCCTCTTCAGATGCAGGGATCACACTGGCTGCGCGGTGGCCATTCATGAAATCAACGTCATAGGTTTTGACATGCTGCTCCAGTGCAGCGGCATATTTCGGACCATCGGTTTCAACAATGCCGATGTAGTTTTCAATCACCATGGTGTCATTGACTTGGCCGCCAAAACGCTCGGCCAGCAAGCCGGTGCGAATGCCTTTGCGTGCGGCATACACAGCCGCAGCCGCGCCGGCGGGGCCACCGCCGAGAATCAGCACCTCATAAGGCGCACGCGCCGAGAGCTTGGCCGCCTCTCGTTTGGCTGCACCGGTATCTAGCTTGGCCACCAGCTCATCGAGCGATGCGCGACCCGAGTGAAACATGCTGCCATTCAAATGCACAGCGGGCACGGCCATGATGCCCTTGTCTTCGACTTCTTTTTGATTCAAACCGCCGTCCACAATCGTCACGTCAAAGGCGGGATTGTTGATCGCCATCAGCGAGAGCGCTTGCACCACGTCCGGGCAGTTGTGGCATGAGAGGCTCATGAACACATCGAATTTTTGCGGCGCATCGAATTGCAGCGCTTTGATTTGCGCAAGGGTGTCTGGCTCGACTTTTGGTGGATGCCCGCCCGTCCAGAGCAGCGCAAGCACAAGAGATGTGAACTCATGGCCGAGCGGGATGGCTGCGAAGCGCAGCTTCATTGGCGCACCATTTTTGCGCTGCAACGCGAAAGATGGCTTGCGTGCGTCTTGCCCATCCGTTCCATCATCCACACGAAAGGTAATTTTGTCGGAGAGCTTGACCACGGTTTCCAGCAGCTCACGCATCTCGGCAGACGATGCATCATCTCCCAATGCCGCGACAATTTCAAACGGCTCTTTGACGCGCTCAAGGTAAGCGGCGAGTTGGTCTTGAAGGTCTTGGTCTAACATGGGATACTCCTGAATTCATAGCACTCTGTGCAGATTCTATGCCGGCGAAGTGCTCAAAAGGCTTAAAAATGACAACAAAAAGCCAGACGCCGTGGCATGCAGAGCATAGACAGCCAAAGCGCTGGTGCTTTGGCTATGGAATGCGCAAATGATCGGTGGTCTGGCTCAGATTCAACAGCGAGATTTAGATCTTGCCAACCAACTCCAGCGATGGCTTCAATGTCTTCGCGCCATCGTTCCATTTGGCGGGGCACACTTCGCCGGGATGCGCTGCGGTGTATTGCGCAGCTTTAAGCTTGCGCACGGTTTCTTTCACATCGCGAGCGATTTCGTTGGAATGAATTTCCATCGTTTTGATCATCAGCTCTGGGTTGATGATGAAGGTGCCGCGCAGCGCCAAGCCTTCTTCGGGAATATGCACACCGAAAGCGTTGGTCAAAGCATGTGTTGGGTCGCCCACGAGCGGGAATTTGGCTTTGCCCACGGCAGGAGACGTCTCGTGCCAGACTTTGTGAGAGAAGTGCGTGTCGGTGGTGACGATATAAACTTCTGCGCCCATTTTCTGGAATTCAGCGTAATTGTCAGCCGCGTCTTCGATCTCGGTGGGGCAGTTAAACGTGAACGCGGCTGGCATGAAAATCAGCACCGACCATTTGCCTTTGAGCGTTTGATCGGAGACGGTCACGAATTTACCGTTGTGGAAAGCTTCGGTTTTGAACGGGGCGACTTGCGTGTTGATGAGAGACATTTTTTACTCCAATGATTTCAAGCGATTGTGAAAAGTTACCGACGAAATTGCCGCCTCATGAGCCTTGCTTTTTGCAGTGCGGCTTGGATGCCGCTCTACATGCAATTTCTCAATCGACGATGCATCGATCATAAATCCAATCTATGGCCAACTCTGACTCGCGCCATTGCTTGTATTGAAGAAGGCGATAGCTAAAACCCTATCGCGCTTCGAGCACATGCGATCTCAACAGCCATAGACCTTACTTCAGCTGCACAGACCCAGCTACATTGACCACCACCGTGTTGCGCCCCGCCTCCACCGGCACAGCGGCATCGCTCGACATCGCTTTGGCCTCCATGGCCATCATGCGCGGCCTGCCTACAAAGCCGGGTTCGTTAGTGTTCACACTCACCTCACGCACAGCATAGCCTGCAAAACCAAAGCTTTTGCTGATCTCTTGCGCCTTGGTTTTGAAGCGATCAATGGCTTGCGCCGTGACTTCAGCCTCGACCCGGGCACGCGCTTCGCGCGAGAGGCCAAAGCTGACTTGCCCCAAGGTGAGCGTGTTGATTTTTCCGGCCAAGGTGCTGATGCGCGCAAAATCTCGGCCTTCTAAGATGAGCTCGGTGCTGCCCTGCCAACCATTGATTTTGCCGTCACGGCCATAGCGCGGATACAGGCTGAAATTGCCAGTGCGCACATCGAGCTGGCCGCTTTGCGAGACTTTTTTTGCCTCTGTTAAGGCGGCATCCAACGCCGTTTTGAGCTGCGTTTGCACCGTGGCGGCATCTGCGCCATCGCGGCTGGTGTTCATGCTGATGGTGAGCAAATCTTGCTGCACCTCCAAGCTGCCCTGCGCTTGCAGCGAGACAACGTTTTGCGGTGTTTCCATACGATTATTTTGAGAAAAAGCGGTAGTTGCCGGCATCAAACCTGCGCAGAGTGCTATAAATAATGTAGCAAATTTGATTCGGCTTGATGCCGCTGCGCAAACTGGAGAAGACGTGGGTTTCATGGTGACATCCTAACTCGGTGGGTTCAAAAAAAGGCGCATTTGTAGGATGCGCCGCTGCTCAACATTCAACGCAGCAACCCATTGAAAAGGCTGACGACAGACGAACATAGTCGTCGCAGCGGCATTTTTACTGTTTAAACTGCGCAAAATATGTAACAAAATCATGTTTCAGAGCATTTGTCACAGATTTTATTCAAAAAATACGTGTACATTCCGCTCATGTTACAAATTCGCCGCTCTCGGCATACCTCGGTAAGGAGCTTTTTATGAACACTGCCACCAAATCCGCAGACCGCATCATGGTCGTTGACGACGATGCCCGCATTCGCGATCTGCTGCGCCGCTACCTCACGCAAGAGGGCTTTGAAGTGATTGTGGCCGAAGATGGCAAGGCACTCTCCCGTGCCATGATCCGCGAGCCGATCAACCTGATCGTGCTGGATCTGATGCTGCCTGGCGAGGATGGCCTCTCCATTTGCCGCCGCCTGCGTGCCAGCGGCGACCGCACCCCCATCATCATGCTCACGGCCAAAGGCGAAGACGTGGATCGCATCGTGGGCTTGGAAGTGGGCGCAGATGATTATTTGGGCAAGCCTTTCAATCCGCGCGAGCTGCTGGCGCGCGTGCATGCCGTATTGCGCCGCCGCCCTGCCCAAGAAGCGCCCGGCGCGCCTTCGGCAGACAGCGAAAATGTGAACTTTGGGCCTTTTGACTTTGATCTTGGCCAGCGCACTTTGAAGAAAGGCGGCGAAGAAATCGCGCTCACCACAGGCGAATTTGCCATGCTCAAAGCTTTGGTGCGCCACCCCCGCCAACCGCTCTCGCGTGAGAAGCTTGCCCAGCTCGCGCGGGGCCGCGAATTTGAGCCATTTGATCGCAGCCTGGATGTGCAAATCTCACGCCTTCGCAAGATGATTGAGAACGATGTCGCGCAACCGCGCTACATTCAAACGGTATGGGGCGTAGGCTATGTGTTTGTGCCGGATGGCAAGGGCTAAATCGTTGTTAGGCTGATGGTCTGCAACAGACGGCGTTGTTGGGTATCCTTGCGTACCTGATCACGCCGTTTTTTTAATTTCTTCCATGCCCTCATGAACAGCAGCAAGCAACACATCCTTGGTGGCCGTGGTTTGGGTGCTTCGACTTCACCGCAAACCTTGGCCTCGCATTTGCCATCGGGCATGGCCGGCGGCGCGGCAGCCACAGAGCCAGCGCCGCTGGAGACGATGCCTGCGCCGCTGGGGGTGCGCCCGGGCCGCATCAGTCAAGTGCGTTTTAGCCTGTTTTGGCGCACCTTTTTTCTGCTCGCGCTGCTGCTGGTCGGCTCGGTGGTGGCTTGGCTGCAAACTTTTCGTGTGCTGGAATCCGAGCCACGCGCCTCTCAAACGGCGCAGCAAATCGCCTCGATCGTCAATCTATCGCGCGCTGCGCTGGTGCATTCGGACGCGATTGCCCGCGTCTCGCTGATCAAGCAATTGGCTGAGCTCGAAGGCGTGAAAGTGGTGGCGCGCACGCCAGCCGATGTGGTGCAAGGCTTTGAGGGGGATACGCAAATGCAGCGCGTGCTGGTGGAGCTGCGCATCCGTTTGGGCGAGCGCGCCACGCTGGCGCGTAAGGTCAATGGCGATGAAGGGCTGTGGGTAGGTTTTGGCATTGAGCAAGAAAAATTTTGGCTGCAAACCGATCTTGCACGCATTGCGCCTGTGCCTGGCCGCGCATGGGCGGTGTGGCTGAGCATCGCTGCCCTGCTCTCGCTGGCCGGCGCTGCCGTGATTGCGCGGCTGATCAACAAGCCGCTCAAGGCGCTCTCGTTTGCCGCTGGCCGCGTGAAAGATGGTGATTTTGATGCAAGCCGCTTGAATGAAGATGCGGTAACGAGCGAAATCCGCGAGGTCAACGCCGGCTTCAACCGCATGGCCGAGCAGCTGGCCAAAATTGAGCAAGACCGCGCCGTGATGCTGGCGGGCATCTCGCATGATTTGCGCACGCCGCTGGCCCGCTTGCGCTTAGAAACCGAGATGAGTGTGGCCGACGACACGGCACGCAACCACATGGTCTCGGATCTCGAGCAACTCGATGCCATCATTGATAAATTCTTAGATTACGCCCGCCCCACGGATCAGCAGCATCTTCGCCCTGTCGCGCTCAATGATGTGATTGAAGCCTGCGTGCTCACTGTGCAGCAAACGGACGATCTCAAGGTCAAGCTGGATCTGCCGGCTGATTTTCATGTGATGGGCGATGAGGTGGAGCTCACACGCGTGATCACCAATTTGGTGGAAAATGCGCGCAAATATGGCAAATCCATCAGCACTGGCGTGACGCAGCTGGACATAGCCGCCAGAGAGCGCGATGGCTGGGTCTTGCTCAAGGTGCGCGATCATGGCGCGGGCGTGCATACCGATACCCTCAAGCATCTCACCAAGCCTTTCTTCCGAGGCGATGTGGCCCGCACAGCGGCCACCGGCGCTGGCTTGGGCTTGGCGATTGTAGAGAAGACCATCCAGCGCTTAGGCGGGAGCTTCAGCCTGCACAACTCCTCCACAGGCGGGCTGGCTGCGAATATTCGGCTGCCCTCAGCAAAACGCTGACCCTGTCCCATCGACATGACGGCCATGGCGGGTGTCTGGCCATGGCGGGTTCAAGCTAGTGGTTGCCAGATTGACACCGCTTGCATTGCGCATTACAAAAGCATAACGATTGGTATCGGCCCACGCAGGGCTCAACGCCCATCGTTTGCCATTGAAAACAATCCACACTGTCACGCATGAGGGAAATTTTCACGCACACCTGCTGGGTGAGCGGGGATCTTGGGTGGTTTGCTGGCCTGCTCAGCTCACGGATCACAAGAGTCTGCTGACTTTTGCTCAGCTGCTGGCTCGTGATCATCGCGTTGTCGTGTGTGATCCGCCAGCGGTAGGCGCGAATCAGCATCTGCCTTACAGCGATGATTTGAAGAGAATGGTGCATTTTGCACAGAGCCTGCTCTCACATCTGGGCATCGAGCAATGCCACTGGGTGGGTCACAGTGCGGGCGGCGTGGTGGGCGCGGGGCTGCGTGTGGCCGCACCATCACGCATCACGAGCATCACCCTCGCATCCACCCCGATGCTGAGCCAAGGCCGCTTCAAGCTCACTGCTGCGGCCTCCAAAAACCTGCTTTCGGGCTCGCGTTGGGGTCGCCGAGTCTTGGTCTCACGCGGGCTGGAGCAAGTGAGCTACCGCCATGCAGAAGAAAAACTCCTGATCAGCGACTATCTGCAAAATTTGTTTGAGCGCACCCCGCCGAAGACGATCAGTGGCATGCGCCCGCTTGATGGTGCCGTCGTTCGCGGCATCTTCGACAAAATGCGCACCAGCCCGCCGCCTGTCTTGGTGCTGTGCGGCAAGCTCGATCCCGTCGTGTTGCCGCGCGATCAGCGCACCGTGGCTGAGATCATGCAAGGCCAGTTTGTTGAGCTGCATTGCGGCCACATGAATCTGCTTGCCGAGCCAGAAGCCTGCGCGCATGCGTTTACCCGCTTTGTGCGCATGCAGCACAAGCATCCTGAGCCCAGCGCTGTGGCTGCGCGCTAGCGGCGCGATCCGTCACGCATTGTTGTCAGCAAGCGTGCAAATCGCGTGCCGAGCTGTCAACACAGCGCAGCGCCCCCTAAAATCGGAGCATGACCTTCACCAGCTTCCCGAACTCTTCCGCTCCCGAACCCGCCAAGCCCAGCAACTTCCTGCGCCAGATCATCGAGGCCGATCTCGCCAGCGGCAAACATGCGAGCATCGTCACCCGCTTCCCGCCCGAGCCCAATGGCTACCTGCACATTGGCCACGCCAAAAGCATCTGCCTCAATTTCGGCCTCGCACGTGATTACAAAGGCCAGTGCAATCTCAGGTTTGACGACACCAATCCCGAAAAAGAAGAAAAAGAATACGTCGATTCCATCATCGATGCCGTGAAATGGCTGGGCTTCTCTTGGGGCAAAGATGGCAACAACCAAGCCCTCTATGCCAGCAACTATTTCGATTTCATGTATGCCGCCGCCGAGCATCTCATCGAGCGCGGCTTGGCTTACGTTGACGAGCAAACGCCCGAAGAAATGCGCGCCAACCGCGGCGACTTCAACACCCCCGGCAAACCCAGCCCCTTCCGCAGCCGCACACCTGAGCAGAATTTAGAGCGTTTTAGGGAGATGGCCGGCGCAAAACATGCCGATGGTGCTATGGTTTTGAGAGCAAAGATTGATTTAGCGTCACCTAACATCAACCTGCGCGACCCCGCCATCTACCGCATCCGCCGCGCCACGCATCACAACACCGGCGACACATGGTGCATCTACCCGATGTACACCTTCGCGCACCCGATTGAAGACGCCATTGAAGGCATCACCCACAGCATCTGCACCTTAGAGTTTGAAGACCAGCGTCCGTTCTACGATTGGCTTATGGATCGTCTCATTGAAACAACGACACTGCCCGACGGGCGCGTCGTAGGCGGCCTCATCAAAACGCAGCCCCGCCAATACGAATTCGCGCGCTTGAATTTGACCTACGTCATCACCAGCAAACGCAAACTCGCGCAATTGGTAACTGAGAAAAAAGTCAGCGGCTGGGATGATCCCCGCATGCCTACAATCGTCGGCCTGCGCCGCCGTGGCCACACCCCCGAAGCCCTGCAACTCTTCGCAGACCGCATCGGCGTGAGCAAAGCCGATAGCTGGATCGACTACAGCACGCTAGAAGGCGCGCTGCGCGACACGCTTGACCCCATCGCCCCCCGCGCCATGGCCGTGCTCGACTCTCTCAAACTCATCCTCACCAACTGGGAAGACGCCTTTGGCAGCGCAGCGCATTTAGAAGACTGCTCCGCCCCCGTTCACCCCCACCTGCCAGACCTCGGCAAGAGAAATTTCAAGCTAGGCAAAGAAGCGTGGATCGAGCGCACCGACTACGAAGAAATCCCCAGCAAAGGCTTCTTCAGACTATTTCCCGGCAACAAAGTCCGCCTC
>JANNED010000111.1:0-10875 GCA_031388245.1 Variovorax sp. | reverse complement strand
CCACGGTCGCCGGCGCTCCCGTGAATTTGCCATTGGCAATCAGCCATTCATTGCCGCCAATCACGCTTCGCCCCGGATCGCCGGGGAAAGGGTTTTGCAAGACAACAAAGTTGGGCGCCCCGAACGGGTTGTAGGTTTGTTGGCCGCTTTGGCGGGCCACGAAAGTCAGCACGCCACCCGCATTCGCTTGCAAGGTATTGAGGCCACCTGTCACGGCGGCGGCTGTTGAAAATGGTGCAGCAGCCGAAAAATTGCCATTCGAGATCAAGTTTGTCGGGCTCTCTACGGTGCCTGCCGGGCAAACAGATGCCGAAGAAACCACGCTCGGCGCATTGCCTGAGATGGCATTGGTGTCGGTGGCTCGGTTGTTGGAGGGATTGGGGTCTGTGGTGTCAATCGCCGGGGTGACGGTGGCCACGTTGGTCACGGGGCCAACCGTTGGCGTGATCAGCGCATTCAACGTGAATTGCAGGGAGGTGCCGGGTGGGAAGGTGTTGATCGTCACGCCGGCTTGAAAGGTAGCCGTGGTCAAACCCGGCGGACACACAGCAGAAGGCGGGCCGCCGATGGCGCTACAAGTGACGCTGAGCTTTTGCACACCGGGCTGCGCAGGATCGGCCACGACGGAATAGTTTGCCGGATAGGGGCCAGCGTTGCCGACAGTGATGTTGTAGGCCACCACTTGGTTGGTCGTCACGGTCACGTTGCCATCCGATTTGGCAATGGATAAATCCGCAACCCGCGTGCCAGAGATCGGGCAAGACGTGCCATCACTGTTGTCAGTTGTCAAAGTTGGCGGGCCTGTGTAAGTAGGAGGATCGGTGAGGACAGCCGCTGGAATGCCCGTTTCAGGGTTGATGATTTCAAAGAAATCGCCAGATGCGTTGTTGAAGACATAAAATTTACCGGCGAACGCGTCATAAAAAGCCGAACCGATGCCCCCAACAGTCGGGGCAATGGTGAACTCCGCGTAAGTTGCTGTGCCAATGCCAGGCGTGGAGGCGGCAGCGGAGAGTTGAATACGAAAGAACCGCGTGCCCGTGGCCGCCAGCAGCAAGCCACTCGGGCCGCCTGCGCCGTTGAAATCAAAGTCACCAAAGTTGGGTGGCACGACACCTGTGTTGTTGTATTGATGCGCTACCGACACCGTGCCCGTGGCGGGAATGCTGTCAACGCGAAAGATGGCGGGTGGATTGATGCCCGTGCCGCCTTGGCCTGCAAAGTAAAAGCGCCCTGCTGCGTCAAATACCGCACCAGTTGGCGTGAAAGCGCCAAGGGGTGTACCGCCCGCAATATTGTTGACCAAAGGCCCCACCAATTGCGGCCCCGTTTGGCCAATTCGGTAAAGATTGCCACCCGCTGCGCTGATGGCATAGATATAGTTATCCACGGGGTTGTAGCCGATGGCGTTGAGAGTCGGCGCAAATGCGTTAGATATCGCTGCGGTGGGCGTTACTGAGGCGCTCACAGCTGCAAACTTGACCAAGATCGAGTTGTTGCCCGCGTTGTTACTGCGCAATTGATAAAACACGACATCGCAGGTAAACGGCGCACCTTGTGCATGAGCTGGCTGAGGCAGCATCGCCAGCCAAGCCAGCATCACACCCACGCAAGCAACAACCGCTTGATACCAGCGGGTTGGCTTGGAGAAGCGGGATGCTTGAAACATTTTGTTATGCGTAGTCTTATATTGATTCTAGGCGGTTCGTAAAGTTTGTTGTAAAGCATTTTTCAAGTCGCTCTGCAAATCAGCCACATCTTCAAACCCAATCGAAAAACGCACCAGCCCGCCTCTATAGGGCCAATGCGATACGCTCGGTGGCCGCATGCTGGACATATCGTAAGGCAAAGCCAAGCTCAGATGGCCGCCCCATGAAAAGCCGATTTTGAACAGCTTCAACGCATCCACAAAGGCATCGACCTGCTGGGCGCTGTATTTTTCATGGAAGACAATGCTGAACAAACCAGCAGCCATGCCTGCCGTGGCGCTTGAATTTGCTATTGAGTTAATAGCAAACTCATTTGATTCTGTGCTGGCAAAGCGCTGTTTTTGGCATAATTTTTCCCAATGAGCATGCCCCGCAGAGCCTGCCATCGCGGGGTGCAGCACAGCCTCAATTTCGGGCTGGTTTTGAAGCCATCGCGCGAGCTGCCTGGCCGATTGATCAGCCGCTTTGTAACGAATTTCGATGCTGGGCAAGCTGCGCAAAATCAGCTCGCAATCGTTGGCCGCCACACCATAGCCCAAGCGCATGTGAGACAGCTTGATTTGATGATGCAGCGCTGCATCACGGGTGACGATGGAGCCCATGAGCACATCGCCTGCGCCGCTGGGGTATTTGGTGAGCGCTTGAACACTGATGTCCACGGCCAAGCCTTCGCCCGAGCTGCCTAGATCGAATGCATTGAAGGCCAGGCCTGCGCCCCAGGTGTTGTCAAGGGCGCAGAGAATGCCTTTTTCGCGGCAGATGCGCACCAAAGCCGGCAAATCAGGGAATTCCATCGTCACTGAGCCGGGGGCTTCCAGCCACACTAGCTTGGTTTGGGGTGTGATTTTGGCAGCGAGATCGCTCACATCCATCGCATCGTAATAGCGCGTTGTGATGCCAAAGCGGGGCAACTCTTCTTGTGCTATCCCGAGCCGGGCGCTGTACACGTTGTGCGGCAGCAGCATCTCATCGCCAGCCGCCAGCAAAGCCAAATCCACCGACACAATGGCGGCCAACCCGCTGGGCACAAGCACGCAGTGCAAACCGCCTTCTAGCGTGGCAATCCGCTCTTCCAGCACAAAGCTCGTCGGCGTGCCATGCAGACCGTAGGTGTAGCCCGTTTTGTGCTTCCAATCGCGCTCCCGCATCGCCGCCACATTCGGAAAAATCACGGTAGAGGCTTTGTGAATGCCGATTTGTGGCGCGGCAAACCCAGCGGGGGGTTGATACGCGTGATGAATCAGTGAGGTGATGTTCGATGTCTTCATATCAAGGATGTTAGCTGCTCCTGGGCAGGCTCGGGGCTGCGCCTGTCAAAGAATGCGCACCACCCGCTGTGGCGAGGGGATCTCAATGCCAGCCTCACGCAACGCACTAAGAATCGCGATATGGACTTCGCTTTTCACATTGAGCTGCCCATTTTCAGGATCGCTGATCCAAAAGCACAGGTGAAATTCGAGGCCATCTGGTGCAAAAGAGGCCAAATGCGCCGCCGGCGCTGGCTCTTTCAAGACACGCTCACTGCCCAAGGCGCTATCACACAAGATTTTCTGCACCCGCGCGACATCACTGCTGTAGCCCACCGTGATGCTCGTCACCACCAAGACTTTTGGATCGCTGAGCGAGAGGTTTTCTACGCGCTCGGTGATCATCTTTTCGTTCGGTACGATGGCTTCTCGGCCATTCACACTTCGGATCATGGTGTAACGTGTTTTGATGTCGATCACACGCCCCTCAAAGCCATCGATCTTCACATTGTCGCCAATGCGCAGGCTGCGTTCGAGCAAAATCACAAAGCCGCTGACGTAATTAGAAGCCAGCTTTTGCAGACCAAAGCCCAGACCCACGCCCAAAGCACCGCCCAGCACGGAAAGCGCTGTGAGATCCACACCCAAGGCAGACAGCGCAAACAGCAGCCCCACGATCAACAGCATCACGCGGATGGTATTGGTGGCCACCTTGCGCAGCGACAAATCGCTCACGGCATCGGAGAGCAGCCGTCGCTCGATCACCGCAGACACCCACAGGCTGAGCACAATCACCAGCGATGCCGCCCCGATGCCCTCAAAAAGCCCCAGCAAGCTCACCCTGGATTTGCCTAAACTGAATGTGATCGTTTCCAGCTCTTGCACAACGATGGGCAGCACGCCTGCCAGCCACAGCACAATGCCCAGCCACACAGCCCAAGAAAAAAAGCGCTCCAACAAGCGCCCCGCTGTGGAATCTGGATACGCCAGCGCCACCACGCGCGCGATCAATCGGATCGCGGCCAGCGCACACAACATCAGGGTCGCAATACGAAACAATGCAAATTCAGGCGCGGCAAACAGCGTCACGCGCAGCACATAAACCACGCCCAGGCTGATCAGCGGAAACAAAATACCATCGATCCCGTGCCGGCCAAACAACACCGAATTTGAGCTCAGCTCACGATCAGCATCAAATGCGCGGCGCAGCAGCCAAACGGCAAACCACGCAGCCAGCAAGCAGGCGAGCAAGCTGAGCAATTCCGTCGCAAAACCGCTGCGATGGAGATCGGCCAACAGAGCCTTGAAATGATTTTGATCGCTGAGGTTCATGGTAGCATCATCGCCTGTATTCTATGCAAAAGCCTTGCTTTAACGTATTGTATTGAAAATCAAAATTTTAATATTAACGCCTGAAATCATACACTTACAGACGATTATTCACTTGACTTCTTACATTACTTCAAGATAATACGCGCATGGTTCGATCATCCTCTGTCTCGCCCAGATACCGCCACCGGTTGCATCAAGCTGCGGTCTGGCTGGCGTGTGCTGGCGTGATGTGGGTGCTGCCAGCACCTGTTTTGTCGCAAACCACTGGCTACAACAACGATGACATCACGGTATTTTTGCAAGACAAAGGCTTGATCGGTAAATTGGGTGATCAAGTGAGCGCCGCTGGCAAAGCGGTGAGTGACAAGGCCTCCGAGCTGGTCGTCACGGCCATGGGCTTTTTGGGCGTGCCCTACAAGCGAGGTGGCAATTCGTTTGATCAGGGGCTCGATTGCAGCGGTTTTGTGCGATTGATGTATGAGCAGACGGTGGGGCTCGTGCTGCCGCGCCGCTCGGCTGAGCAGGCTGCCGTCACCCAGCCGATTGATGCATCTGAGTTGCAGCCCGGTGATTTGGTGTTTTTTAACACGCTCAAATCCGCTTTCAGCCATGTCGGCATTTACGTGGGCGACAACAAATTCATCCATTCTCCGCGCACCGGCGCTGTGGTGCGTGTGGAAGACATGCGCGTGACCTACTGGCAGACGCGCTTTGACGGCGCTCGCCGCGTGGAAGCCAGCGCAAAGACGAGCCCTGCGCAGCGCTGAATCACACGCTGCTTTTGAGTCGCGCTAAGCTGCGCTGAGCAAGCGTGTTGTTGATGCTTTTCAATGGATCAATTTTCTCCAGCCGCAGAGCAGGCTCAGCTTCGTGCATGGCTTGCAGTAAATTGCTGGCCATTTGAGGCGAACACACCCCATCGGGCGAATAGGCTGAACGCAATCGCTCAAAGCTGGCTACAAAGCTCTGCGCATCCATGCTGGGCGACGTATCGGGCCATGCTTGTTGCAGTTGCAAGACATCTCGCAAGCTGGCCAATTGAAGCCATTGCAGCGCTTGCACCAGCGCATCGCTGCAGGCTTGCGCCGTGATCGGATAGCGCTGCGCAAACTCTTGCGGTGCCGCCACGCAAACCGATGGCAAATGCATGCCCAACACCTCATGCGCTGCCTCGGGGCTGCGCAAATCTGCCCACAGCGTGATCTCGCCGCGCTGCTCGAGCTGAAGCATGAGCGGATCCATGTGCACCAGCGCATCAATCTGGCCGGAGCGCAAAGCCGCTGTGGCGCTGGCCGGGCTGCCCACGCTCACAAAACCCACATCAGCGGCACGCAAGCCAGCGCGGCGCAGGGTGGCCAGTGCCACGGTGTGCGTCGGCGAATTGAGCGCGACCACGCCAATTTTTCGGCCACGAAGTTGTGCCAATCTGGCGACGGCACTTACACCCGAAAGCGCTGGCTGCTGAGGGCTCGCCGCCGCTCTTGCATCGGTATTGGTCAAGATGGGGCGAGGCACACCCAGCGCCATCATGGGCGCAGCGCCAAGCAATACAAAGCTTTGCAGAGACAGTGCGCGGCTTTGCGCACCCAGCATATTCTCTAGCCAGCCGCCCACCATGTCTGCTTGGCCGGTGCTCACAGCCGAGATGGCTCGCGTTGCGCTTTGCTGCTCACTGATCGCAAGCTCTAAGCCTTTTTGTGCAAAAAAACCTTTGTGCAGAGCCACCAACAGGGGCAGATAAGGCAAAGCAGAAGGGTTGGCAATGGCCAGTGTCAAACTGCGCTTTTCTGGCTTAGGTATGCCGATGGATGGCTTGCTCACACTGCGCTGTGCCGCCCAAGCTGGGTTGGCGCTCCAGCCCCCCATGCCAACCGCCGCCCCAGTCCAGCTCAGCACATGCTGACGCCTCGCCGCATCAACCAGCCCCTCATCTTTTTTGCTTTTCATGCAGAAGACTGTATCAACAAGCAGCCGCTTTCACATCGGGGCGAGTACTCAGCGGGAAACTACGGAGCGCACAGCGAAGATGCCGGGATTCAACGGAAACCAGCAAACAAAATCATGACATTCACCACCACAGCACCGAACCAAATCGCTGAGCGCGGCGTGGCCATATCGCCCACATAAGTGATCACATAAAAAATTCGCAGCATGAGCCAAGACAAACACAGCAAATCCAAGAGGGTTTGCCCCGCGCCGAGCTGATGCGCAATGATCACGGCCGCAAAGAAAAATGGCAAGGCTTCAAACGTATTGGCCTGCGCCGCATTGGCGCGGGCCCGCCAGCCGCTTTGCCGCTCCAGCCATTGGCGCGGGTTGTTGTTGTCGTAGCCGCCTTCTTTGCGGCTTTTGTTAAACATGCCCCACTTGGCGATGCCCGCGCAAGCGATGGGCAAAAAAGCAGCAAACAGCAAAATCCAATAAGCAACAGTAAAACGGTAGGTCATGGCGGGCTTTCAGGCAGATTTATATGCATTTTAAGCAAGCAGCCGGCAAGGAATGTGCACGGTTAGCTATGAAAATTATAGCGCGATGTGAAATTGATAAAAACGGGCTCAACCCTGATGCTCAGCGCCTGTCTTCCAGCGCATGCGCGATGGTGCCCAGATCCACATATTCAAGCTCGCTGCCAATCGGCACACCGCGCGACAGGCGGGTGACGCGCAGGCCACGGCTTTTAAGCAAGGTGCTGACGATGTGCGCTGTGGCTTCGCCCTCGCCAGTGAAATTGGTCGCCAGGATCACCTCTTGCACCGCACCGTCTGTGGCGCGTGCGATGAGTTTTTCTGCACCGATTTCTTTGGGGCCGATGCCATCGAGCGGCGATATTTTGCCCATGAGCACGAAATACAAGCCTTTGTAAGCACCCGTGCGCTCCAGGGCGGCTTGGTCAGCTGGCGTCTCGACCACACACAGCACAGTCGCATCGCGGCTGGTATCGAGGCACGTGTTGCAAATCTCGTTTTCGGTGAAGGTGTGGCAGCGCTGGCAGTGCTTGACGGCTTTGACCGCGCTTTCTAGCGAGCGCGCCAGCATCACCGCCCCCTCCCGATCATGCTGCATCAAGTGATAAGCCATCCGAGCCGCAGATTTCGCACCCACGCCGGGCAAGCGGCGCAGGGCTTCGATCAGGCTGGCAAGGTTGTGGGTGTCTTGCATGGCGGGTTGGCTTAGGTTGAGGCTCTTGATGACACCAAAAACACTAAAACGGCAACTTCATCCCAGCAGGCAAAGGCATGCCAGCAGTCAATTTGCCCATCTTCTCAGAAGAAGTTTCTTCCGCCTTGCGCACAGCCGCGTTGAAAGCGGCCGCCACCAAGTCTTCAAGCATGTCTTTGTCGTCGGCAAGCAGCGAAGGATCGATTTGGATGCGTTTGACATCGTGTTTGCAGGTCATCGTGACTTTCACGAGCCCTGCGCCAGATTCGCCCGTGACTTCGATGTTGCCCAGCTCATCTTGGGCTTTTTTCATGTTGTCTTGCATGGCTTGGGCTTGCTTCATGAGGCCGGCCAGTTGTCCTTTGTTAAACATAACTTTCCTTTGGTTAAACGCTAAAAATGAAACTTGTTGGATTCGGTGGGGAGCGGATCAGACCGCTTTGATGCTTCCAGACACGATTTTCGCACCCCAATCAGTCATGAGCGATTGCACCCACGGGTCTTGTGTGATCAAGGCTTCGGCTTGTTTTTGGCGGGCTTCGATTTTCGCGCTGTTGCGCCGACCCCAAGAATCTTGCACCGGCCCGACTTCAATCACCAGCGCCTCATGGCGACCCACGCTTTGCAGCGCGGCTTGCAGCTCATCACGCGTGCTGTCGCTTTTCAGGCTCGGCTGGCTGATGCGCAGCGTGAGGTGCGAAGCACCCTTCTCCACGCACTGGCTTTGCACTGCAAGCTGCTGCACCAAGCCCTGAATGGCCTGCGCATCCAAGAGCTGCTGCACAAGCCCAACCCAAGCTTCATGGTGCGCATCGGGTGCCACAGCAGCGATGCGCGAATCCAGCCGACCGCTGCCTGCGCCCTGCTCGCGGATGGGCACAGCCATCAAGGTGGATGCTAGGGATGTGTCTGAAGCAGCTGGCGCTGGGATAGGAGCTGGCGCTGAAGGAGGCGGAGATGAATCTTTGATTGCTACTGTTTCAATAGCGTACTGTGCAGTATTGATGCCGGCAACTGGCTGGTTTTGCTCTAAATCAGCCTCAGGCTTCAGGCTTTTTTTTTCAGCCGATCCAGTCGATGGACTGGCTTGGAGATTCGCCGGGCGAAAGCCCTTGGGTTTGAAAGCGAGCAAGCGCAGCAGGCTCATCGTGAGGCCAGTGTATTCATCCGGCGCTAGGCCAAGCTCGCCGCGCCCGTGAATGGCGATTTGGTACAAAAGCTGGGTTTCATCGGCTGGCATCAGCTGTGCAAGCCGTGCCATTTCAACGGCTTCGCTGTCCTGCACATCGTGCGAATTCGGCACAGCTTGGCAAACCGCCATGCGCTGCAAAATGCTAGCCATGTCTTCGAGTGTGGAGGCGGCAGACAAGCCGTTGTCGCGCAAAGCGTTGGCCATTTCAAACACCGCCTTGCCATCACCAACGGCCAGCGCCTCAATCAAGCGAAGCACATAGCTGCGATCGACTGCACCCAGCATGAGGCGCACATTGGCCTCCGTGAGGCTGCCTGCGCCAAAAGCGATGGCTTGATCGGTGAGCGACAAAGCATCGCGCATGGAGCCGCGCGCACCACGCGCGATCAGGCGAAGTGCGCCATCGTCAGCCTCGACACCTTCCTCCGTCAACACTTTGCGCAAATGCGCATGCACCGTCTCAGGCGCCATCGGGCGCAGACTGAATTGCAAGCAGCGCGACAGCACGGTGACGGGCACTTTTTGAGGATCCGTTGTCGCCAGCACGAATTTCAAATATTCGGGCGGCTCTTCTAGCGTTTTGAGCATGGCGTTGAAGGCCGTGTTCGTGAGCATGTGTACCTCATCGATCATGAAGACCTTGAAGCGCCCCTGCACCGGTTTGTACACCGCTTGCTCCAGCAAGCTTTGCACCTCATCCACACCGCGATTGGAGGCGGCATCCAGCTCGGTGTAATCCACAAAGCGCCCCGCATCAATGGCGCGGCACATCTCGCACGCGCCGCACGGCTCAGCGGTGATGCCGCCCTGCCCGTCGATGCCAACGCAGTTGAGCGATTTGGCCAGAATGCGGGAAACGGTGGTCTTGCCCACGCCGCGTGTGCCAGTGAACAGATAGGCATGGTGCAGCCGCTGCTGCGTGAGCGCATTCGTCAAAGCCTGCACCACATGCGCTTGCCCGACCATGTCGGCGAAGCTTTTCGGGCGGTATTTGCGGGCAAGAACAAGGTAAGACATTGCCTTGATTCTATCCCGCAGATGCACTGCAAACTGATCAAATTCCCATGAAAAAAGCCTTCGGTCTGAACCGAAGGCTTTGCAAACCAAAAATCAACAGATCAACGGTAGAAGCCGTTATAGCCAATGTTCACGCTCGTACCGTAGCCATAAGGACGATACGGGTGTGCGTAAGGATGGTGGTGAATTGGACGCCCGTAATACACAGGCGCTGCGACAAACACCGGCGCTGGCCGCACATAAACGGGCGCTGGCTGCACATACACTGTCGAGCTTTCAATGATCACGGGCTGGCTGAAAACAGGCTGGGTGTACACCACAGGCGCGGTGTACACCGGCGCTTGCGTCACAGGCCGCACGATGACGGGAGCGGGAGCAGGCGCTGGGGCGGGCATGCCACCCACAGGCGTGACTTGCAGGCTCACAAACGGGCCGGGATCTTGCGGCAATTGCACTTGGTATTGCTTGCCATTGAATTCGTACACCACGTTGTAAGCCGTGGGGCGGTTTTCATAAAATGTTTGCGTGGTGCAGCGCTGCACGTTTTGCGTCTGCGCTTGCGCATTGCCGCCTTCAATCTTGTCGCCAAGAATCGCACCGCCAACGATGCCAATCATCGTCATGGCGGCTCGGCCATTGCCTTGCCCTGCAGCGTTGCCAATCACGCCGCCAGCAACACCGCCCATCATGGCTCCCGCTCCAGATTTTTGCTGGCTCTGCGTCGTCACCTGCTCTTGGCTGCATACTTGACGCGGCACAGCCACCTGGGTGATCACCGGCGTGGTAGAAATCACGCGCCCCTGCTCTTGGGCGAATGCACCCGTAGCGATCCAACTGGCAGCAATAACAGCGCTGATCAAGGTGATGCGTGCGATCGGTTTCATAAGAGTCTCCAGCTAAATGATGTCGGTCAAAAGTCACAATTTAACGCCCGCCAGTTGGTTTTCGCTGACAGGATTTTATTTTGGAGTGTAAAGATGGTGAAAAGTGCCCAGTTTGCATATGGCCTGATGTGTCAAAAGTCACGCTCACTGCGCCGCCAAGCTAAATTGCCAATCAGCCCTGCCTACAACCGATCTTGCTTAGCCTGCCAACGACCTACATAACTTGTCACGGAGGCATTACCAACCGTCGGCACAATACTGCGCACTTGTTGATTTGTGGCTTGCAATTTCCAAGGCGACACAGCATAACCAGACATCAGCACTTCGCTAACCTG
>JANNED010000077.1:0-1591 GCA_031388245.1 Variovorax sp. | reverse complement strand
GCCGATTGAGCTTGAGGAGGCTGCTGCGATGGATGGCTGCGGGCCGCTGCGCGTTTTTGGTCAAGTGTTTTTGCCGCTGATGGCGCCGGGCTTGGCTGCGGCTTCGATCTTTACTTTTCGCATTGCTTGGAATGAATTCATACTCGCATTGGTGCTCACTGATCGCCATACGCGCACCTTGCCAGTGGCGGCATCGCTCTTCATCACCGACATGGGCGTGGATTGGGGCAAAGTCATGGCGATGGGTAGCTTGATCGCGATTCCGCCGCTGATTTTTACCTTCGTTGCAGCAAGGCAAATCATCAGCGGTCTCACGGCTGGTGCAGTGAAGGGTTGACGATGGCCGCTCCGCTTGCGTTGGTGGTGATGGGCGTGTCGGGCTGCGGCAAATCGACCTTTGCCAAGGCGCTCAGCCAAGCCCTTGATCTCGATTTTGTGGACGGCGATGATTTGCACTCCCCGCAAAATGTCGCCAAAATGCAAGCGGGTATTGCACTCGTTGATGCGGATCGCTGGCCTTGGCTAGAACGCATCGGCAACTACGTGGCAGGTGCAAAGCAAAATTTGAGCAGCAACAAAGGCCGAGTCGTCGCTTGCTCTGCATTGCGTCTGGCCTATCGCGATCAAATCAGGCGGGTTGCGCCAGAAGTGAAATTTATTTTCCTAGAAGGTGATCGGGCATTGATCGGTAGCCGATTGGCTGCGCGCTCCGGGCATTTCATGTCACCCCATTTAATCGACAGTCAATTTCGCACGCTTGAAAAACCTAGCGACAAAGAAAACGATGTTTTGACGATTCCTACGGCACGGCCCGTGCAGACAAATCTCGCGCACGTGCTTGACGCACTAGAACTCACAAGCGGCAACGCTGGTCTGGCTCAATTTCCAATTCATTCTCCAGCACACTGATCGCATACACATCGCTGATCCACATGAACATGAACATTCTTGATTCATTTCGCCTCACTGGCCGTCGTGCACTCATCACGGGCTCCTCTGGCGGCATTGGTCTCGCGCTTGCGCGAGCACTGGGGCAGGCAGGCGCACAACTCGTCCTCAATGGTCGCAGCAGTGATAAGTTGCTTTCTGCTGCCGAATTGCTGTGCAGCGAGGGTTTAGCAGTGCAAACCTGCGCATTCGATGTGACAAATTCGCAAGCCGTGCAAGCAGCAGTTCATTCGCTGGAGAGCTCTGGCCAAGCGATTGATATTTTGGTGAACAACGCAGGTATGCAAATTCGCAATCCGCTGCATGAGTTTCTAGACGCCGATTGGCATACGCTGATGAAGACCAATCTCGACAGCGTGTTTTACGTGAGCAAAGCCGTGGCTCAAGGAATGATCGGTCGCAAGCAGGGCAAGATCATCAATATTTGCTCGGTGCAAAGCGAGCTGGGGCGGCCGGGTATTGCACCGTATACCGCGAGCAAGGGTGCGGTGAAGATGCTGACCAAAGGCATGGCGATTGATTGGGGCCCACATGGTCTGAATGTGAATGGCCTCGGCCCGGGTTACTTTAAAACAGAGCTCACAGAAAAATTAGTGGCTGATGAGGGCTTCACGCAATGGCTGACTGGCCGCACACCGAGCCG
>JANNED010000044.1:0-1612 GCA_031388245.1 Variovorax sp. | reverse complement strand
CTTTGTCCGATCAGCGCCGACAGCCCCAGTCCGAACAGCGTCAGTGCAAGCCCGGTCGCCACCTGATTGGACAACAGCACCTGCGTCAGCACGCCGAATAGCAGCGCCATGACCGCTCCCGCCAGCATCGCCGCAGCGAAGCCCGCCACATAGCTGCCGGTGCCGTGCGTCGCCGCAAAGCCCGCGATGGCGCCGATCACCATCATGCCCTCGACGCCGAGGTTGAGCACACCCGACCGTTCGACCACCAGTTCGCCGAGGGCGGCAAAGATCAACGGCGTCGCCGCCACGAGAATGCCAGCCAGAATGCCGAAGGCGAGGTCCATGCGAGCCAATCCTGTCAAACGATGCAGGCAGCCATACGAATTTTGGGCGGATCATTCAATTCCAGCGAGCGCCTGGCCATCGAGTTAGCCATGAGCCTCACGCGTCTTTGTCGGTCGCGCGTCCTGTGGCAGCATAGGCCCAACGTGACAGCAATCTCTCATGCCAGGACGACATGCCCACATTCGACAGCGCCGTCGACGCCAACAGCGACGCCTTCCGCCAGAACCGCGCCGACATGTTACGACTCGTCGACGAATTCCGTGCACTTGAGGCGAAGGTGCGCGAGAGCTCGAACAGCAAGGCCGACCTGTTCAAGACGCGCGGGCAACTCCTCCCTCGTGAACGCCTCGCCCTCGTGCTCGACCGCGGCGCGCCGTGGCTGGAATTGTCGACGCTCGCCGGCTTCGGCTTACACGACGACAAGGACAGCCCCTCGGGCGGCGGCATCGCCGGCATCGGCACCGTCTCCGGCATCCGCTGTATGGTGACAGCATCGGACAGCGCCATCAAAGGCGGCACCTCGACGCCGATGGCGGTGAAGAAGAACCACCGCGTGCAGCAGATCGCCATGCAGAACAAGCTGCCGACGGTGCGCCTCGTCGAGAGCGGTGGCGCCAACCTGCTCTATCAAGCCGAGATGTTCGTCGATGGCGGCCGCGGTTTCGCCACGCAGGCGCGCATGTCGGCGGCCGGCATCCCGCAGGTCACCGTCGTGCACGGCTCATCAACCGCGGGCGGCGCGTATCTGCCGGGCCTGTCCGACTACGTCATCATGGTGCGTGGGCGTGCCCGTGCCTTCCTGGCCGGGCCGCCACTGCTCAAGGCCGCCACCGGCGAGATCGCCACCGAGGAGGAACTCGGCGGCGCCGAGATGCACACCTCGGTATCGGGGCTGGGCGAATACATGGCCGAGGACGACGCCGACGGTGTGCGCCTGGCGCGCGAGGTGGTGCAGCGCCTGCAATGGCGGCGCCACCTGGCACCGGCAACACGCGCCGGCGGCGGCCTGCCGCCACGGCTGGACGCGCAGGAGCTGCTCGGCATCCTGTCCGCTGACGGCCGCAAGCCGGCCGACATGCGCGAGGTGATCGCGCGCATCGTGGACGACTCCGACTTCCTGGAGTTCAAGGCACTCTACGGCCCGGCCACCGTGACCGGCCATGCGTCGATCGAGGGCTTTCCCGTCGGCATCGTCACCAACAACGGCCCGCTGGATCCGGACGGCGCCAACAAGGCCACGCACTTCATCCAGGCCTGCTGCCAGAGCGGCACGCCCCTGCTCTAC
>JANNED010000263.1:0-3200 GCA_031388245.1 Variovorax sp. | reverse complement strand
CCAACCGATTTGCCCCGTTTTGTTGAGCACTTCTGTGCGAACGCGCGAATTACCGACCAGCTGACTGCGCAGGTCGGGTGAAGTCCTTTCGATGAAGTCCACCTCGCCTGCTAAAAGCGCAGAAATCGCGGTTTGTTCATCCGGCATGTTCTGCATCACAATGCGCTGCATCCGCGCGACCTTGCCGCCTGCAAAGCCTGATGCTGCCTCCGCTCTGGCGACATATTTCTGATTTCGGTCATACACATACTGCGAGCCCGTGCGCGTTTCGGCGCGGTTGAACACATACGGGCCAGAGCCAATCGCCTCGGTAATAGGACGTGTCGGGTCTGAGTTCGCATCTTTCTCCCGCATCATGAAACACAGGCTGGGTGAGGACTTGCCCAGCCAGTCGAGCAAAGCGGGATACGGCTTATTCAATTTGATGGTGATGACATTGTCTCCCTTGGATGAAACATCCGAGATTTGCCTGAACATATGCTGGCCCGCCCCATCGCGAGCGCCCCAGCGCTTGATCGATGCAGCGCAGTCCTTCGCGGTCACTTTGCTGCCATCATGAAATTCTAGGCCGGGACGCAATGTCATCTCGTAATTCAAACCATCGGTGGAGACCTTGCTGTCTGCCACCATTTGCGGACGCGCAACACCATTTGCGTCATGCCCAAAAAGGGTGTCATAGACCATCGCGCCATGAATCTGCGTGATGGTGGCTGTCGTGGCAATCGGGTCGAGGGAAGCTAAATCTGCATGCATCACACATCGCAGCACATTCGCCCGGGCAGGTGCGCTTTGTGCATGGGCTATTTTGGGAAGCGTGCTCACAATGCCCGCTGCCGATGCGCCGCTGATCAGGGTACGCCGTTTCAAGTTCATGGTGTTCTCCAAATGAAGGGTTGATGGCTGCTCAAGCGATTAACTTAAAAGGGCTAGCCAGTGATTCGAAGTGTCGTGGCTTTACCGTTTGATTTATTTTATAAATCGGCCATTTCTTTTAACTTTTGAACAACTTCATCAAGCCTTCATTCTTGACTTGAGAAGTCAGCACGCGCATCAAACCAGAAACGAAGCAATCACTCTGCTCATGCGTACCAGCTTCGTTCTGTACCCCAGACTCGACCTGACCATTGGATTTACTGGAGTGATGGGCGATTAGCCTTTGACTGACTCAGAGGCGCGCGCGTGCAGCACATTTGCGCAACGGTTGCGCCCTCCTTTAGTGCCCCGTGTGATGTTGACCTCTGCGCCCTTTAACCCGCGAGCTTCGATGGCGTTACGTTCTAGATCTAGCATCGACATCAGCGATTCCAAGCCGCGCAAGCCCAATTGACGCGCCAAATGCAGTATGAGCGCGAAGCCCTCCTCGCCCATGGCGCTAGCATTGGCGATGCTGATCTCCAGTGTCGCATCTGGAATCGGCATTTTGGTGGCAAATTTGAGCAACTAATTTTTATACGCTAGGCCGTGCTGCCCCAGCCATGCCATGATCTGCTGCCAAAGCGTTGCGCCCACTTCTTTGCGAAAGTAGCCCATGTGACCAATCTGTTGCACGCAAAGTGCCAATGGATTCAAATCAATTTTCTCAACCACCGTGCCGGTGTAGCCAGAGAAAAACGCATCGCGCGATGCAGGGGGAGCCCACAAATCGTCCACGCTCACGGCAGCGGCCACGGGGATCTTGACATGTGCAAACTTCGCAGCGATGGCCTTGGCATCGGGTGCAGGATCGTCAAAGAAATAGCGCGGAAAGCTGCACCAGCGTTTCCAATCGCGGTATACGCCGAGCGGAATATCTTCGCCAATACCAAATTTGCTCATCGGCTGGTAACCCAGCAGCGTGGTAGCCACCGGGCCCAGCAGATTCCATAAGATTTGCACCTTGATGCGCTCAGCAGGTGGCATCCAGCCATGCCAGCCCGCGCCGCCACCGCAAATGTAGGCCGCTTTCAGCACGCCCGGATCAGGCAATTGACCGATGGCATGGCCGCCCAGGCTGTGACCAACCAGATAAGCATCACCGCGCTGCGTGGCGTAATCCACCACTGCCGCCAAATCGAGCGTGCTCCAATCGGCGTAATCCATCTTGAAGCCGCGAAGAGAACCGTTTTTGAGCCCACTTTTGGAGCCGCCGATGCCCCGGTAGTCCGCCACCAGGGCATGCACGCCGACGCTGGCCGCATACTCGCAAAAGCGTTTGTAAAAGCCGCGTGGCACGGCGGTGGCGCAGCCGATGACGATGAATTGCGCCCGGCCTGAGATGGCACTGTGCACAGCTTGATCGGGGCGATAGAGCGTGGCGGCGAGTGGGTAGCCATCTGCGGCATGAAGGGTGATGTCTTGTGAGGGCATGCCTGTATTACAAAACAACCCCGTAGCGCCGTCTGTCTGCGATGTGACGCAGCGGGCGAGATGTGTCACCCACGCGTCCGCGCGAGATAGCGCTTTCGCCAAAACAGCAAGCCAAGTGCGCCAGCTGTGAACACCATCAAGCCCATTGCCCACCAAAAGCCATTTTTATCGTGAATGATCGGTAAATATTCAAAGTTCATGCCGAAGATGCCCGCTATCAAATTCAAAGGCAAAAAGATCGCCGTCAGCGCGGTGAGTGTGCGCATGATGTCGTTGGTGCGGTTGCTTTGCGCGGAGAAATGGATTTGCACCACCGTCTCGGCCGATTGCTCCAAGCGCCGCGCATGGTGCATCACGCGCGTGATGTGCTCCATCACATCTCTGGCGCGAGCGGTCAGTTGATCACGCTGGCCTTGGGCTTTGGCCGCATCGCTATGAAATGTTGAGAGGGGTGATTCTTGAATCGTATCGAGCCATTCCTGAATCGCATCGTGCTGCTCATCGCACAAATCCTCCAGCACATGCAATTGACTGCGCGCTTTCATCAATGCACCCCAGTTGTTAAAGCGTGAGCTGGGTTTGAGCAATTGCGCCTGCCAGTGCTCAAGCTGTGTGGAAAGCTCTTTGCGCAAATCCAAATAGCTGTCTACCATCACATTGATCATGCGCAGCGCCAGATCTGCGGGGTTGACCGGGATGCGATTGCGTCCGCTTGCGCTGTCCACACTGTTTTTGGCATCTTCGATGAAGCGCTGCACAAAATTGCGCGCGGCGTAACAGCCGCGTGGATGCACAGTGATCAGCAGCCGGTCAAACACCGCAAAACCCACCGCTTTGGAGCTGATGCTTTTGAA
>JANNED010000235.1:0-1526 GCA_031388245.1 Variovorax sp. | reverse complement strand
AGCGGCCGCTCACGATGGCTTCGCCGAGCAGATCAAGAGTATTGCCGTGGACGTTTTTGATCATTTGTAGTGTTTTCAACGCAATGTGCAAAGGGTTTTTCCTGATGCAATGGTGTAATCATATGATGATAATACTTTCATAAAAACTAGGTATTACCCGAATGACTGATTCAAACAAAGCTTCCAGCGACAAGCCGCAGAAAACACTCAGAAGTCAGCAATGGTTTGGCCGCCAAGATCGCGATGGCTTCGCGTATCGCTCTTGGGTCAAAGGCAAAGGCGTGCCGCACGATCAGTTTGATGGCCGCCCGGTGATTGGCATTTGCAACACCTTCAGCGAACTCACACCCTGCAATTCGCATTTCCGCACGCTGGCCGAGCAAGTGAAGATTGGTGTGTATGAGGCGGGCGGTTTTCCGCTGGAATTCCCGGTGATGAGCTTGGGCGAGACGCTCTTGCGACCCACTGCCATGCTCTATCGCAACCTCGCCAGCATGGATGTGGAGGAAAGCATTCGCGGCAATCCAATAGATGGCGTGGTGCTGCTGATGGGCTGCGATAAAACCACGCCTTCGCTCATCATGGGTGCGGCAAGTGTGGATTTGCCCACCATTGGCGTGAGTGGTGGGCCAATGCTGAACGGCAAATGGCGCGGGCAAGAGCTGGGCTCAGGCACCGGCGTGTGGAGCATGAGTGAGCAGGTGCGCGCGGGTACATTGAAGCTCGCTGACTTTTTTGAAGCCGAGAGCTGCATGCACCGCAGCCACGGCCATTGCATGACCATGGGCACGGCTTCGACGATGGCGAGTATGGTTGAAGCGCTCGGCGTGGGCTTGCCGGGCAACGCGGCTTTTCCCGCCGTAGACGGAAGGCGCAATGTGCTCGCTCGCAACTCGGGGCGACGCGTTGTGCAAATGGTGAAAGATGATTTCAAGCTGTCGGACATCCTCACGCGCGAAGCGTTTGAAAATGCGATTCGCACGCTTGCTGCCATTGGCGGCTCCACCAACGCTGTGATTCACTTGCTGGCGATTGCGGGCCGCGTGGGCTTTGATTTGAAGCTCGAAGATTTTGACCGCCTAGCCTCCGAGCTGCCTTGCATCTTAAATCTCCAGCCGAATGGTCAACATCTCATGGAAGATTTTTGCTACGCAGGTGGCCTGCCCGTGGTGATGAAAGAAATCGCCTCGGTACTGCATATGAACCACGTCACAGCGAGTGGTTTCACAGTCGCCGAGAACGTCAAAGACGCAGAAAACTACGATCCACGCGTGATCAAAACCATGGCGCAGCCTTTCAAAGCCGCAGCCGGCATCGCCGTGCTCAAGGGCAATCTCGCGCCGCGCGGCGCAGTCATCAAGCCCAGCGCCGCCAAGCCGGCGCTGATGGTGCACACCGGCCGCGCCGTGGTGTTTGAAGACAGCGATGATTTCCACAAACGCATTGACGATGAAAATTTGGATGTGGACGAGACCTGCATCCTCGTGCTCAAAAATTGCGGCCCCAAAGGCTATCCTGGCATGGCC
>JANNED010000021.1:0-3190 GCA_031388245.1 Variovorax sp. | reverse complement strand
TGACCGAGACCTTCACGCGCATCCCGGTCGGGTCGCCGCTGTTCTCGAGCCCCGAAGACCCGGCGCTGGAAAAAATTATCGGTCTGTTCGTTCTCGCGTTCATCGTTGGCGCGACGCTGCAGGTGCGGCGCCTTCGGGCTTCCGCGCCACGCCAGAGCTCTGTGAAGTTGGCGTAGTCCACCGTGCGAATCGGCTCTTGAGCGCAGCGCCATGACCGAGGCCGAAAGCCCGCATGCCGGCGTGGCCCGTGAGGCACCCGCCGCAGCAACGCCTGCGGTGGCAACCGAGGAGCCCGCTTACGAGCTGCGGCATGGCCTGGCCTGCGGTGCAACGTCCCTGACCATCGGGCTGGCACAGGGCCTGGGCCTGTATCTCGTGACCTCCAACCTGAGCGGCATCCAGGGTTCACTCGGCGCCACCGCTGCCGAAGTCACTTGGTTGACGACGGCATACTTTGCGACGGCGCTTTCGTCGACGCTGTTGCTGACGAAGTTCCGCCTGCATTACGGCCTTCGTCCGTTCGCGAGGCTGGGCCTGCTGTGCTTTCTGCTGATCAGCGCGCTGCACCTGGCGACCAACACCCTCGGTTCGGCCATCGCCGTCCGCGCGGCGCTCGGATTCGCCTCCGCACCGTTGAGCGCCCTGGCCGTCTACTACATGATGGAAGCCATGCCGAAGCGCTTCGTCGTCGTCGGGCTGCTGTTCGGATTCGCGACGCTGCAAGTGGGACTGCCACTCTCCAGGGTGGTTTCCACGGATCTGCTGGAACTCGGCCAATGGCACGGCCTGTTCCTGCTCGACGTCGCCTTGGCGGTTCTGAGCTTTGCCGCGATCCACTTGGTTTCTCTGGCGCCGATGCCCCTGCGCCACGCCTTCTGCCGCGGCGATTTGCTGTCGTTTCCGCTCTATGCGCTTGGGCTTGGCTTGCTGTGCGTCGTGATATCGCAAGGGCGCCTTCACTGGTGGACCGACACCCCATGGCTGGGGCTGTGCCTGGCAGCCTCCCTTGTTTTGATCGCGCTGTACATCATTGTCGAATTGCAGCGCGAGAGCCCGATGCTCGACCTGCGTTGGCTGACCAGCCCCTACATGCTGCGCTTTGTCGCCGCCGTCATCCTTTTTCGAATCGTACTGTCCGAGCAGAACGTCGGCATCGTGGGGCTGATGACTGTTCTTGGCCAGACCAACGAGCAGTTGCGGACTCTTTTCGTGCTCGCCACCTTCGGGACCTTGGCCGGCTTTGTCATCGCGATCGTCATCGCGGCGCGCGACGGCAGCTACCACCTCGCCGTGGTCGCTGCATTGCTCGTCAGCGTTTGCGCCTGGCTCGACTCGGACTCGACAAGTCTCACCCGGGCCGACCAGCTCTACGTCACTCAGACGTTGCTGGCGGTCGCGGTCGCGGTGTTCTTCGCCGCATCCTGCCTGCTCGGTTTCGGGCCGGTCATCCGGGACGGCAACAAGAACATCATCACCTTCCTGGCCGCCTTCAGCGCCGCGCAGTACATGGGCAGCCTGATCGGCGCGGCGTGGGTGACAACGCTTGTGGCGCAGCGGCAGCAGTGGCACTACGCGGCGCTGGTTCAACACCTGCAGTTCGGTGACCCGCAGGTCGCTGCTCGGCTGGCGCAGCTCTCGGCTGCCGCGGGCCGGGTGGTGGGAGACCCCGCGGGTCGCACAAACCAGGGACTCTCCTCGCTGGCTCAGCAGGTAACGCGCGAGTCCTTTGTTCTTGCCTACAACGACGTTTTCCATTGGATCGCCGTGATCGCGGCCGCCATCGCGGCATGGCTCGCGCTCCTGACCTGGCGCGCAACTCAACGACAGAAAGCGGCCTCTGCAGCATCTGCATCGACTCCCATGGGCCCGACGCCCACATCAACAGCATCCTGAGCAGGCATCAGCGTGGACGACTCCCCGAAAAGAACAAAAAGCGCCACCTTCGGAATCGCGATGGCAGCGATCGTCGGCGTTTTGCTGGTCCTCTACGCGTGGCGCCTGCCGCCGTTTCGTGGACATACCGAATCGACCGAGAACTCCTATGTTCGCGGCAGCATCACGGTCATCGCGCCCAAGGTGGATGGCTACGTTGCCGAGGTTCTGGTTCAGGACTTTGCCGCGGTGGCGCAGGGCCAGGTCCTGGTGCGGCTTGATGACCGCAACTACCTGCAAAAGCTGGCCCAGGCGAAAGCAAGTCTGGCCGCGCAGGAAGCAAACCTCGCGAACGTTCTGCAAGCCCGGCGCGCGCGCGAAGCCGGCATCGCCAGTGCCGAGGCGCTTGTTTCCACAGCCCAGGCGCAGCGGGTCAACGCGGACGCCCAACTCTCGCGCACGCAGGCAGACCAGCGACGCGCTGATGCGCTCGTGACCGACGGCTCCGTCTCGCTTCGAGAACGAGATCAGACCGAGGGCCTGCTGAGAGCGGCCGAGGCAACGCACAAGCAGTCGGGCGCGTCCATGCTGCAAGCCCGCGCAGGCTTGGCGGCATCTCGGCAAGACCTGCAGTCAGTCATCGTCAATCGGAGGGTGATCGAGGCGAACGTCGAAGCGGCCAAGGCCATCGTTCAACTGGCGGAGATCGATCTCGAGAACACGAAGATCCGCGCGCCACGTGCGGGCGCTGTCGGCGAAGTCGGCGCGAAGCTTGGCCAGTACGTCGCGCCCGGCACACAGTTGCTGGCGCTGGTACCCGAGCAGATCTGGGTTGTCGCCAACTTCAAGGAAGCTCAAACCGCTCGCATGACCGCCGGGCAGCCCGTGACCCTGCGCATGGACGCACTTCCCGACTCTGAATTCAAAGGAACCATCGAGAGAATTTCTCCGGCCACGGGCTCCGAGTTCAGCGTCATCCGTGCCGACAACGCCACCGGCAACTTCACCAAGATTCCGCAGCGCTTGCCGGTGCGGATCAGCGTCGAGACCCATCAACCGCTGGCCGAACGCCTGCGCCCGGGGATGTCGGTTGTCGCACGTGTGGACACGCGGGAAACGAAGCGATGAAGCACGCCTGTGGTCTGGTTCTGCTGGCTTTGGTGCAAGCCTGTACGACAGCTCCGACGACAACAGCCCGGCCCGTCGAAGTCCCGGAGACTTGGCTCGCCGTGGATGGTCGCCGCCCGCTTGAACGCGAGTGGTGGACGAGCTTCGGCGATCCGGTGCTCGTCAGACTGGTGGAGGAGGCGCTGACGCG
>JANNED010000198.1:0-5917 GCA_031388245.1 Variovorax sp. | reverse complement strand
GAGCTCAAACTCATCGTCGATTTGATCTATGAAGGCGGCATCGCCAACATGAACTATTCGATATCCAACAACGCAGAGTATGGCGAATACGTCACAGGCCCTGAGGTGATCAACGAAGAATCACGCAAAGCCATGCGCAATGCTTTGAAGCGCATTCAAAACGGCGAATACGCCAAAATGTTCATCCAAGAAGGCCGCTTGAACTATCCTTCCATGACCGCTCGCCGCCGCAACACCGCCGATCACCAGATCGAAAAAGTGGGTGCTCAGCTGCGCGCGATGATGCCTTGGATCGCTAAAAATAAGCTCGTGGATCAGACTCGGAACTGAATCCCGACTGATTTTTAAGAAAAACAGGCACTTTGCCGGCATCAAGCCTGCGCAGAGCGCTATGAAATCAGGAGCAAGCCACTTGGGCAACCAAGTGGCTTTTTTTATGGTTCAGTTCCCTTTACACTCTAGGCATGCATGATGGACAAGACACCAACCCCGCTGAGCTAGCGCCCCTCAAACCGCGTCGCAAGGGCATCTATATTTTGCCCAATCTGTTTACCTTGGCCGCGCTCTTTGGTGGCTTCTATGGCATCGTGATGGCGATGAATGGGCGCTTTCATGAAGCGGCCATTGGCATTTTTTGCGCGATGGTGCTCGACAGCTTAGATGGCCGCGTCGCCCGCATGACGAACACGCAATCCGCTTTTGGCGAGCAAATGGATTCGCTCTCCGATATGGTGAGCTTCGGTGCTGCGCCTGCACTGATCGCCTATGAGTGGGCTTTGAAAGATCTGGGCCGCTGGGGTTGGATTGCTGCGTTCGTTTATATCTCTTGTGCGATGCTGCGTTTGGCACGGTTTAATGTGAACACCGCTGTGGTGGATAAGCGCTATTTCCAGGGCCTGCCCAGCCCCGCAGCTGCAGCTTTGGTGATGGGCTTGATTTGGCTCATGACGGATTTGAAAGTTGCAGGCCAAGACACGCTGATGATCCTCGGGGTTTTTGAAGTGAAGGTGCGTTGGGTGATGTTTGCCTTTGCCTTGTTCACCGGCCTCACGATGGTGACCAATGTGCCTTTTTACAGCTTCAAAGATGTGAACATGAAGCGCAGCGTGCCATTTGCCGTGATTGTGTTGATTGCGCTCGGTATTGCCGCGATCAACATTGACCCACCCACGGTGCTCTTCGGGATCTTCGTGGCGTATGGCCTGAGCGGCTACGTGATTTATGGCTATCGCAAAACCAAAGGCTTACAGACGAGCGTGATTGCGACTTCCAAAGATGAGCCGGAAGAGCGCGGCTTGCATTGATTTTCTTGAATGATTGTGCAGCGCTCGCATCAGAGCCTTGTGCATCATTATTTGGAATACTGCACCAAAATTTCGTTGGCCTTGATCATGCCCAGCTCGCCGCGAGCTTTGTCTTCGATCATTTCTAAACCTTCTTTGAGATCGCGCACTTCAGAGGCGAGTTGATCATTGGTCTGCTGAGCAGTTTTGTTTTTGTGGTTCAGATCTTGCAGCTTGGTAGACAGCTGATTGACATGCGAGACGCTGCCGCGCCCGAGCCACAGCTGTGCGTGCAGAGCGAAAAGAAGTGCGATCAGCAGAGCGGGAACGATGCGTTGGGACACCATGGTGCCGATTGTGCCCGTTTTTGCTGCCTTTTTGAAGCATTTTCAGCTATCGCCAGCTTGGAATATGCTCGGGGCGCTACGAGATTGGTAGCGCCCCGAAGACAAGTCAGCGGAGGTTATCCCGAAGCTGGTCAGCGGAGGTTGTAAAACGCCGCACGGCCCGGATACTGCGCTACATCGCCCAAATCTTCTTCGATGCGCAGAAGTTGGTTGTATTTGGCGATGCGGTCGGAGCGGGAGAGACTGCCAGTTTTGATTTGGCCTGCGTTGGTGCCTACAGCAATGTCGGCGATCGTGGAATCTTCCGTCTCGCCTGAGCGGTGTGAGATCACGGCGGTGTAGCCGGCGCGCTTGGCCATCTCAATCGCGGCGAAGGTCTCGGTGAGCGTGCCGATTTGGTTGATTTTGATGAGGATCGAGTTGGCAATGCCTTTGTCGATGCCTTCTTTCAAAATCTTGGTGTTGGTGACGAACAAATCATCGCCCACGATTTGTACTTTTTTGCCCAAGCGGTCGGTCAGCAGCTTCCAGCCATCCCAATCGCCTTCGGCCATGCCGTCTTCAATGCTGATGATGGGGTATTTGTCGCACCAAGCGGCCATCATGTCTGTCCACTCTTGGGAGGTGAGCGTGAGGTTTTCGCCCTCCAAATGGTATTTGCCATCTTTGTAAAACTCGGATGCGGCGCAATCGAGCGCGAGCACGATGTCTTCGCCGGCTTTGTAGCCTGCTTTGTCAATCGCTTGCAAGATGAGTTCAATCGCGGCTTCGTGCACGCCTTTGCCCACAAGACTCCCGTCTGTGGCTTCTGTGGATGGCGCAAAGCCGCCTTCATCGCCCACTGCTGTGCTCATGCCTTTGTCATGAATGATTTTCTTGAGCGCATGAAACACTTCCGCACCATGGCGCAGGGCTTCGCGGAAGCTTTTTGCGCCAATCGGGATGATCATGAATTCTTGCAAATCCAAATTGTTGTTCGCATGCTCGCCACCGTTGATCACATTCATCATCGGCACAGGAAGCTGCACAGCATGCATGCCGCCAAAGTAGCGATACAGCGGCAAGCCAGCCTCTTCAGCCGCAGCGCGCGCCACGGCCATGCTCACGGCTAGCATCGCATTCGCGCCGAGCTTGGATTTGTTGTCGGTGCCATCGAGCTCGATCAGAGTTTTGTCGAGGAAGGCTTGCTCTGAGGCATCGAGGCCGAGCACGGCGTTGGAGATTTCCACATTGATGTGACCCACTGCTTTGAGTACGCCTTTGCCCAGATAACGGCTCTTGTCCCCATCGCGCAGCTCAATTGCCTCGCGCGAGCCGGTAGACGCGCCAGAAGGCACAGCCGCGCGGCCCATCACGCCGCTCTCCAGCAACACATCACATTCAACGGTGGGGTTGCCACGGCTGTCTAAAACTTCCCGGCCGACGATATCTACGATTGCACTCATTTCACATTTCCTAAAAAATTAGAGATTCAAAAATTGGGAACACGGAAGGCACAGAAATTACACGGAAGACACAGAAAACTCAAACGAGATTCACTTATCGAATTTATTCAATTTCTCGAAAGAAAGCAGGTTGTATTTTTCGTGCTTTCCGTGTAGTTTCTGTGACTTCCGTGTTCAATATTGATGCTTAAAAATTCAAACACCCTCAACCATCACCATCCGCATCACGCCAGCATTCTTGCGCAGCGTGATCGCGTGTTGATAAGTCTCGCTCGCATACCATTTCTTAGCCACATCACTGCTAGCAAACTGCAAGATCACCACGCGCGAAGGTTGCCAATCGCCTTCAAATACATGAATAGCCCCGCCGCGCACAATAAAGCTCGCGCCAAATTCCGCAGCCGCTTGGGTGCTCCACTCGCGGTATTTCGCCATTTGCTCGGCGTCCGTCACAGTTACATCGGCAATCACATAAGCGCTCATGAGGGTAGTGTCCTTTGGATTAATTGAAATCTGCTTCGAGCAGCGGGTTCTTTTTGGTTACGGAATCGAGCTGAACCAAAGTTTCTAGCAAGGCTTGCATGCGACCAAGCGGCACAGCATTGGGCCCATCCGACCACGCCTCAGCCGGGCGAGGATGTGTTTCCATAAACAAACCTGCCACGCCCGCTGCCACGCCCGCACGCGCCAGCACAGGCACCATCTCGCGTGCGCCGCCAGAAGTTGCGCCTTGGCCGCCGGGTTTTTGCACGGAATGCGTCACATCAAACACCACGGGTGCGCCGGTTTTGCGCATTTCGGCAAGGCTCGTCATATCGGCCACAAGGTTGTTATACCCAAAACTCACGCCGCGCTCGCAGGCCAAGAAATTGTCTTGATTTAAGCCCTTCTCAGCCGCTGCTGCGCGCGCTTTGTCGATCACGTTTTTCATATCCCAAGGCGCAAGAAATTGGCCTTTTTTGATGTTCACCGGCTTGCCGCTTTGCGCAACTGCGCGGATGAAATCGGTTTGGCGGCAGAGGAAGGCAGGCGTTTGCAACACATCCACCACGCTGGCCACTTCGTTGACCTGAGCGGCTTCATGTACATCAGTCAAGATCGGCAAACCCAACTGCCTGCGCACCTCATCCAAAATCTTCAGCCCCGCATCCATGCCCACGCCGCGCTTGGTATTGCCCGAGGAGCGATTAGCCTTGTCAAACGAGCCTTTGTAGATCAGCGGGATGCCTAAAGCCGATGTGATTTCCTTCAAGCGCCCCGCCACTTCAATGCTCATCTCCAAGCCCTCAATCGAGCAAGTGCCGGCGATGAGGAAAAACGGTTTGTCGAGGCCGACATCGAAATTGCAGAGTTTCATAGCGGTGTCATTTCAGAGGATAAGCAAATGCTGAGGCAGGGCGTTTTTGACACTCACCAACGAGATGCGTTGATCAAATGATGCCAATGCGCCGTTGTGGCGCACTGCCAGAGCCAAAAGATATGCATCGGTGATTTGGTTGTGCCCGAAAATACGCGTCCAATCGAGTAAATCGTCTGTAATCAAAGAAGTATCCGCTGGCCAAAACTCATGATCAACCTCTGCAATCACTTGTTGCATCAGCTGCCGAACTTGCATCAAACTAGCGCTGGGCACGCGGCGAATGCCGGGCATAGATGCAATCCGAATGACGCTGTTTTCAGTCAACGGGCAACTAGCAATTTTGAGCCCTGGGCTGTCAAATAATGCTTTGGCTCGCTGGTTGTGAACATGGCTCTCATCAAAGAGCGCGATCCAAACATTGACATCTAACAGCAATCTTGGCCATGCCGCTTTCTTTGTCATGTGTACATTTCAATGTCTGCTTGATCCAGCAAGCGATAGACATCTTCTGAGGTGACCACTTCGCCAGGGCGCTTAGGATAAAGGCTGTATTTTCCTGTCAAAGCAGGATAGTCGTTGGCGGGCGCGTTGTAGGAGCGCCGAATCAGCTGAGAGACGGCCGCACCCAATGAGATTTTCTCGCGTCGCGCAGTTTGCTGGGCATAGAGAAATGCATCTTCGTCAAGGGCTAAGGTGGTGCGCATATTCTGATTTTAGCATCAAAACATCAAACTGATGTTTTGATGCGATTGTTTCATTTTTGATCAAACGCCTTGCTTGAGACTCGCCTCGATGAATTCATCCAAATCCCCATCCAGCACCTTTTGCGTGGCAGAAATTTCTACGCCCGTGCGCAAATCTTTGATGCGGCTGTTGTCCAGTACGTAACTGCGGATTTGATGCCCCCAGCCGACATCGGTTTTTGTGTCTTCCAGCTTTTGCTGCTCTTCTTGGCGTTTGCGCATTTCATAATCGTAGAGCCTTGAGCGCAGGCGCTTCCAAGCCACGTCTTTGTTGCTGTGTTGGCTGCGGCCATCTTGGCAGGTGACGACGATGTTGGTGGGGATGTGCGTCAGCCGCACAGCGGAGTCGGTTTTGTTGATGTGCTGGCCGCCTGCGCCGGAGGCGCGATACGTGTCTACGCGCACATCCGCTGGATTGATATTGATCTCAATTGTGTCGTCCACCTCGGGGTAGACGAAAACGCTGGCAAAACTGGTGTGCCGCCCGCCAGAGGAATCAAACGGTGATTTGCGCACCAAGCGGTGCACGCCGGTTTCAGTGCGCAACAAGCCAAAAGCGTAATCGCCTTCAATCTTGATGCTGGCTGAGCGAATGCCGGCCACATCGCCGGGCGTTTCTTCGTCAATCGTGGTTTTGAAGCCTTTGCGCTCGGCATAGCGCAGGTATTGGCGCAGCAGCATGCTGGCCCAATCGCAAGCTTCCGTGCCGCCCGCGCCAGCTTGAATGTCGAGGAAAGCG
>JANNED010000153.1:0-3230 GCA_031388245.1 Variovorax sp. | reverse complement strand
TGGAAGGCAACTTGCTCGCCGCGCATCAAGAAATTCAAAAGCTCTCGCTGCTCTATCCGCACCCCGTTCGCCCTGAGCCTGCCTCCGGGCAGAGCTTCGACCCTTCGACAAGCTCAGGACAGGCCAAGCTCAGCTCGAACGGAGTACAAGAACTCAGCTTCGAGCAAATCGAAGCCGCCGTGCTCAATGTCGCGCGGTATGACGTTTTCAAGCTGTCAGAGGCCGTGCTCGCTGGCAACATGGCCCGCACGCAGCGCATGCTCGATGGCCTGCAAGCCGAGGGTGAGGCGGAGGTGCTCGTGCATTGGGCGCTATCGGAGGACATCCGCAATCTGCATCGCGTGCGCAGCCTGATGGATGAAGGCAAACCGCTGCCGATGGCGCTGCAAGAAGCGCGGGTGTGGGGCATCAAGCAGCGTTTGTATGAGCGCATTTTGCCGCGGCTGACTGCGCTTGAATCCGCTAACTTACTTCACGCTGCGCATGTCACAGACGGCATCGTCAAAGGCTTGAAAGCGCCAAATTGGCCACAGCAGCCTTGGGTTGCGCTGCATCAGTTGGCGGGGATGGTGTGTAAGGTGGCGGTTTGAAGCACTCAAAATCAAACGCTCTTTAGGAAAGCATGATGAAGAATCTCACCATCACTACTGGCTTCATTTCAGCATGTCTAGCCTTCGCAGTCAGTGCGCAAACTGCGCCGCCCGCCGCGCCCCAGGCCCACGAGGCAAAGGCCGCACCCGCCCTGCGCGACCCCGCCGAGGCGCGCTTTTGGAATTACTTCGACCGCGACAACAGTAAAAACCCGCCGCTCAAATGGTCACTCGAAGCCAAAGAACTCGGTCTCTTCACCAACCCTGAAAACCAACTCTTGGTTCCAGATGGCTTCAAGCCGGGCGAGACGAAGCTTCCCGCAGTCGTGCTGACCCCCACCTGTGGCGGCACCAAACCCTCCACCCGAGACCGCATGAAAGAATTTCTCGCGGCAGGCTATGCCGTGCTCACGGTAGAAAGCTACAAACCGCGCAACACCCCCAGCTGCCGCCCCAATGTCGTCACGCCACCCGCCGTCTTCAAAGACACTTACGATGCCTTGGCTGCGCTGCAAGCCGTGGCTTGGATCGACAAAGATCGCATCTTTCAGGTGGGCTACAGCATGGGCGGCTTCACCGCCGCTTGGGTGTCTAGCCCCAGCAACGCTGCCAACACACAGAGCCAACACCGCTTTCGCGCCAGCGTCGGCCACTATGGCAGCTGCGCGTTTCAGGCCAGCGCACAGCACAGCTTTTTGCCCTTTCTGCGCCGCGATGTGGATCGCCCCGTTTTGATGCTGATGAGCGACAACGATGTTGAAACACCCATGGAACGCTGTTTTCCCATGCTTGATGAGCTGAAAGCCGCTGGCAAGCCTGTGAGCTGGCATATTTACAAAGGCATCACCCACGCTTGGGATCATCCCGAAAGCAGCGGCCATTCATTCACCAACGGCTGGGGCCAACTCGTCACCTACAAATACGACCGCAGCACCACGCAAGATGCCACCCGCCGCACCTTAGAGTTTTTGGCGCAGTTTAAATAGCGATTTCCGGCAGCTCATCGCCCACTCGTGGCGGCTCGCCACCATTGCGATTCAGAATTTTGTCAATCGCATCCGGCTTGGCGCGCTTAGCGCGTTGCAGAAAGAAATCTGCCGTTGACAGCACGGATAGCTTTTCAGCCACTGCTGTCGCAATAAATTGATTCATGCTGATGCCTTCAGCGCGCGCCAAGCTCTCTGCCGCTGCTTTAATAGAACGCGGGAGGCGCAAGATAAAACTGTACTGCTTTTTCATGTGAACTTCGGTGTCTTGACGCATTTAGGGAATCGATTATCATGCGGCATGATTGCATTATTATCCTAAAAGGAGAGTCGTATGCTTAAAGAAGTGGGTACCAGTGGCCAAATTTCCCTCGGTAAAAAGTTTGCGGGGCAATTGTTTGATGTGCAGTTCCTAGATAGCGGCGCAGTGCAGATGCTGCCGGTACGAGTCGTTCCAGTGATTGCCCCCGCTAAGCAAGAGCAGCCATTGAGTGGAGCAGACTCGCCAAATGACGATCAATGGCATTTGATACATGCCAAACAAATCGCAGCTTATAACGCTTGGGCAGAGCAGCGCCCCACTTTTAGCGAAAGCGTGCGCATGTGGCGCGAAGCTGAGCAAAGCCAGCAACTGGCCGCGTAAACAGCACATGCGATACGACGTCTATCACAACCCAATTCCATCGCTTCGCGCGGTTTTCCCTTACGTGCTTGAGATCCAAAGTGATCGCCACTATATGTTTGCCGAGCGCGTGTGCATTCCGCTTGCGAAGTCAGACGCATTTCCCGGTATGACAGAACGCCTGAATCCTGCCGTTGAAGTCGCGGGTTTCAAGGATGAGCTGCACATCCATCCTTTTGGCATCACGGTATTTTTGCAGCGCGAGTTGCGCGGAAAACTTGACAATTTACAACGGCATGCACTGCGTATTGATAGTGCCGTTGAGTTCTTGCTGCGCGGCTATTGAGCATGACCCCCGCAGACTTCATCCTCACTTGGGCCAAAGGCGGCTCGCGCGATGGCGAGAATGAGCGCCAGGGCGCGCAGGCTTTCTTTTTGGAATTGTGTGAATTGCTCGATGTGCCCAAGCCGGGAATGCGAGGCGCTCTGAGCGGTGGTGTTGCTGATGCAGGCGACACCTACATCTTCGAGCAGCGCACCGAAGTGGTCGGCCAGCGCACCGGCTTTGCCGATGTCTATTGGCGCGGCCGTTTCGCTTGGGAAAACAAAGCCCCCGGCGGCAATTTTGATGCAGCACTCAAGCAACTGCTCGGCTACACGCTCGCGCTTGATAACCCGCCGCTGCTCATCGTCTGCGACCGGCGCACGATCCGCATCCACACGCAATTCACCGGCCACCCAAGCACCAAGCAAGACATCTCGATTGCTGACTTGCAAGACGCAGCCCTGCGCAACACGCTGCGCCGCATTTGGCTCGATCCCGAGAGCTTCCGCCCGAAAGAGACCAGCCGCGACATCACGGAAAAGGCCGCCAAAAGCTTTGCCACGCTCGCTGATGGATTAAGAAAGCGCGGCCCGCAAGCATCACCCGAAAAAGAGGCATACGCCGAGCAAATCGCCCACTTCCTCACACAAACCCTCTTTTGCTTCTTCGCGGAAGACGTGGGCTTGCTGCCCAACCGCATGTTTGAA
>JANNED010000110.1:0-6756 GCA_031388245.1 Variovorax sp. | reverse complement strand
GCACGTTGTTGGTGATCCAGTAGAGCACCAAACCGGCGGGGAAGAAGAAGAACATGACCGAGAAGATCAGGGGCATGTACCACATCAGTTTGGCCTGCATCGGATCGGGTGGCGTGGGATTGAGCGCCGTTTGCAGCATGGTGGTGGCGGCCATCACCACCGGCAGGATGTACCACGGGTCGGGCACAGACAGGTCGGTGATCCAGCCGATCCAAGGCGCGCCGCGCACTTCGACCGAGCTGAGCAACACCCAATACAGCGCAATGAACACCGGAATTTGAACCATGATCGGAAAGCACCCGCCCATCGGGTTGACTTTTTCTTCGCGGTACATGCGCATCATTTCTTGCTGCATTTGCTGAGGCTTGTCTTTCAAGCGCTCGCGCATTTCCATGATCTTTGGATTGATGGCTTTCATTTTGGCCATCGAGCGGTAGGCCATGGCGTTGAGCCAATAAAAAGCAATCTTGAGCAAGAGCACCAAGGCCATGATCGTCCAGCCCCAGTTGCCAATAAAGCCATAGAGTTTGTCCATGATCCAGTAGAGCGGTTTGGCCAGAATCGTGAGCCAGCCATAGTCTTTGATCAGCTCTAGGCCGGGGTAGAGTTTTTCGAGTTTGTTTTCTTCTTGTGGGCCGATGAACAGGCGGGTGTCAAAGCTCTGCGTGCTGCCTGCAGCAACGGCTTGCATCGGCGCTTTCATGCCCACAGCGTAAAGGTTGCTGCCGGCTTTGCTCATATAGTTGTCGCGCATGATGCCGTCTGGTAAGAGCCATGCGCTACCGAAATAATGCTGCACCATCGACACATAGCCTGCTTTGGTTTGCGTTTGGAAATCGGTTTTGTTGTTTTCAATGTCTTTGAATTCAGCCTTCTGGTATTTCTTCTCGGTGGTGTAGACCACGGGGCCGGTGAAGGTGCTGTAGAACGCGGATTCGCCTGCAGGCTTGTTGCCATCGCGCACGAGTTGCATATACAGCTGCGCAGACACGGGCGCACCGCTGGTGTTGATGATGTCGTGTTTGACGGTCATGTCATACACGCCGCGTTTCAAGGTGTAGGTCTTGACGTATTTCACGCCGCCCAATTCTTGCGACTCAAACCTCAGCACCAATTCGTTTTGGCCATCGCGTAAAGCTTTGTCGCCGCTGAAGCGCATTGCCGCGAGATGGCTGGGCAGCGCGGGCTGGCCGTTCAGGCCGAGCAAGCCAGATTGCGCTTCGTAAGCGCGGCCTGCGCTGCGATCCAGCAAAACGACGTTTTTGTTCGGATCGAGCTTGTCTTTCTTGGCATCAAGCTCGCGGTGCTGCAACAGTTCGGCGCGGATGATGTTGCCGCCTTCGCTGGCGAACACGAGCTTCAAGACATCGGTCGTGACTTCATAGGTTTGGGCGGGTGTTGCTGGGGCTTGCGCGGGCGTCGATTGTGCCGTGCCCACAGGCGCCGCTGGCGTGGCGACGCTTGGCGCAGGCACTGTGGCCGCTGATGCGGCCGGCGCAGCGGCGGGCGTAGACAAGCTTGTCCCAGGGTTTGCTGCCGTGGCTGCGGGCTTGGGTTTGGGGAAGAAGGTGGCACTCCTGCCGTTGTGCACCTGCCAAGCATCCCAGAGCATCACAAGAGAAAACGCGAAAACTGCCCAGAGTATGGAGCGCCGAATATCGTTCATGGGGAAGTCTTTTCTGGAGAAACTAACGGGGTAAACAGAGGCTTGTTTTGCTTTGCGGGAGGCACAGGATCATGCCCACCCTCGCACCACGGATGGCAGCGCACGAGGCGACGCGCCGACAGAGCGCTGCCGCGCCCTGCGCCATGCTGCTGCAAGGCTTCGAGCGCGTAAGCCGAGCAGGTGGGCGAGAAGCGGCAAGCGCTGCCCAGCCACGGGCTTAAAAACCAGCGGTAGCCCTGCACCATGCCAATGAGCATTTTCTGCATCATGCGCATGCTGCGGCTTTCGGCGGTGACAGTTTTCCAAACAAGGCCAACAGCTCGGCACGCAAGGTGGCTTTCAAGGCTGGCGACGTGGCGCTGGGAAACAGCTCGCGCGAAAAGCCAGAAGCCAAGCGCAGCACAAGGCAGGCGGCAGGCAGCTTGGGTTCGAGTTCGCTGGACACGGCGTAAATCTGACGCTTGATGGTATTGCGGGTGACGGCGCGTTTGGCCCAACGCTTGGGGCAGATCACACCGATGATCGTGCCGCGGGTTGAGGCCATCGTCTGCGGCACGAGCTCGCTTGCGGGTCGGGCAACGATGGCGCTCAGCGGCGCCATGTGCAATACGAAATGCTCACTGCGCCACACGCCGGCTGGCTGCTCTGCTTTGTGCTTGCTTGCATCCAACACGGCAGCAAACTGCTCGGCGATTTTCAGGCGAGCCAGCAAGGCAGGTGCAGCCGGGCTGGAGCGATCAGACAGCCAAGCGCTTGCGGCCTTTGGCGCGGCGTGCATTGATCACAGCACGGCCACCTTTGGTTTTCATGCGCACGAGAAAGCCATGGGTGCGGGCGCGGCGGGTTTTGGAGGGTTGATAAGTACGTTTCATGATTCGGTCATCCAGAGCGAAAGGCCAAAGCCTCTTAAATAAAGCGAGCAATGCGCTGCGCTGAGCATAGCCCATGATTATCGCAGATTTCGGGGCTTTTGCGCCAGAGCTTTGCTCTGCTTTTCTTGTGCTGACAAGGGTTTGGCAACGATATTGCGAGCCCTTTCGCAGATGGTTGAGCGCATTACACAACCCGCCATGCGCTTTGCCGCGCTGTGAGCACACACTCTGGTCGGCCTTCGTTGTATATTTGTGTAACTTTAGCTGTGGATAACTGCTTTTTCTGCCTACAATCGCAGCCTCGTATTTCAGATTTATCCACAATTATTTTAAGAAGCTCAGATGCATCTATGACCGAGGGGCATGTTCTTTTTTCCGCTGCATCGACAGCCGCCATGACAGATGGCACCCCAGCGGAGGCCATGGCGCAGGATGCGTCGGCTGTTCATCTGGAAGCGGCGCAGGTGTGGCCGCGCTGCTTGGCTATTTTGGCGCAAGAGCTGCCCGAGCAGCAGTTCATCACATGGATCAAACCCCTGCAAGCGGCAGTCAGCCCCGATCTTTCCAAGCTGACCGTGCTTGTGGCCAACCGCTTCAAGCTCGACTGGGTACGCGCCCAGTACGCCGGCAAGATCGCGGCCACTGCGCAGCGGCTGTGCCGCGAGGCGGGCGGCACAGGCATATCATTAGAGTTAGCGCTGGCTCCGCGCGAATCTCAGCCCAATCCTAGCTCATCTTCTGCGTCCAGTGATTCTTTTCGTGCGGCCAGCAGCCTCTCGCAAACTCAAACAGCCAACCCCTTTGCAGCAACATCCCCCATATTGCTCACAGAAAATGACGGGGCAGGCAGCTTTAAATCCCGCATCAACACCGCCCTGAGCTTTGACACTTTGGTTGAAGGCTCCGCCAATCGCATGGCTCGCGCGGCAGCCTTGCATGTGGCCAGCCATCTGGGCACACTCTACAACCCGCTTTTCATCTATGGCGGCGTGGGCTTAGGCAAAACCCATCTTTTGCATGCCGTTGGCAATCAGCTTTTGGCTGCCAAGCCAGAAGCCAAAGTGCTTTACACCCATGCTGAGCAATTCGTCTCGGATGTGGTGCGCGCCTACCAGCGCAAAACTTTTGATGAATTCAAAGCGCGTTATCACCAGCTTGATTTGCTCTTGATCGATGATGTGCAGTTCTTTGCCAACAAAGACCGCACCCAAGAAGAATTCTTCAATGCTTTTGAGGCCTTGCTGGCAAAAAAGAGCCACATTGTGATGACGTCTGACACCTACCCCAAGGGTTTGGCAGACATGCACGAGCGCTTGGTGTCGCGCTTTGATTCAGGGCTTTCTGTGGCGATCGAGCCGCCTGAGCTGGAGATGCGGGTGGCCATTCTGATCAACAAAGCGGTGAGTGAAGGCTCTTCCATGCCCGAAGATGTTGCGTTTTTCGTGGCAAAAAATGTGCGCTCCAACGTGCGCGAGCTCGAAGGCGCGCTGCGCAAAATTTTGGCTTATTCGCGATTCAACCAAAAAGACGTGTCGATCCCGCTGGCGCGCGAGGCGCTGCGCGATCTGCTGTCGATCCAAAACCGACAAATCGGCGTGGAAAACATCCAAAAAACCGTGGCTGATTTTTACAAAATCAAGGTCGCAGACATGTATTCCAAAAAGCGCCCTGCCTCCATTGCGCGGCCACGCCAGATTGCCATGTACTTGGCCAAAGAGCTCACGCAAAAGAGCTTGCCTGAGATTGGTGAGCTCTTTGGCGGCCGCGATCACACCACAGTGCTGCATGCCGTGCGCAAAATTGGCACCGAGCGACAGCAATTGCCTGAGGTCAACCAGCAATTGCATGTGTTGGAACAGACGCTCAAAGGCTAGCCAGCACGATTTGCATTTTTTTATTCAAAACCGGAGCTTACCGGCAAATATATTGCAAACAATGCTATCAATTTAGGACTTTTCAGGTGAAAATGACAATGGTTTTTGTATATTGGGATAAAGCTGGGGATAGTTCTGTCACAAGTGCTGGGTTATCCACAGCGTGGATTGATTTCGCAAAGTTGTTCGCTTTCGCTTGACACCACAGAACAAGCTTGCACACAGCATCACAATGACGCTAAACCTATGATTTTTCAGGCGAAAATACACTTATCCCCAGCTAAGCCGCTCCCTTATCTACTACTACTATCTTTATTAATTGATTTAAAGAACAAGAGGCAAACAACATGATCGTCCTGAAGGCAACTCAAGACAAGCTCCTCGGCTTGCTCCAATCGGTGTGTGGCATTGTGGAGCGCCGGCACACATTGCCCATTCTTGCCAATGTGCTGTTGCGCAAGACGGGGGAGAGCATGCAGCTGACCACCAGCGATCTAGAAATTCAGATCCGCACTTCGGCTGGGATGGACGGCGATGCCGGCAATTTCTCTACGACTGTCGGCGCACGCAAGCTCATCGATATCTTGCGCACCATGCCTTCTGATCAAACCGTTTCGCTTGAATCGAGCGCAAGCAAGTTGATTTTGAAGGGCGGTAAAAGCAAATTCACACTGCAAACTTTGCCTGCGGAAGATTTCCCACTCGTGCAAGAAGCAGCCAACTTTGGCCCGGTTTTTTCTGTGCCACAAAAGGTGCTCAAGGCCTTGCTTGCGCAAGTTTCGTTTGCCATGGCTGTACACGATATTCGCTACTATTTGAATGGCATCTTGTTTGTCGCTGAAGGCAAGCAGCTGGCCATCGTGGCCACCGATGGCCACCGTTTGGCCTTCTCATCGGCTCTGCTTGATGTGGAAGTACCGAAGCAAGAAGTGATCTTGCCGCGCAAGACCGTGCTTGAGCTCCAGCGCCTGCTCTCCGACAGTGAAGGCGAGATCAACATGCAATTCGCCGGTAACCAAGCCAAATTCAGTTTTGGCGAAATGGAATTTGTGACCAAGCTGGTCGAAGGCAAATTCCCCGATTACAACCGTGTGATCCCCAAGAACCACAAAAACATCATTACCGTGGGTCGCGCCGCTTTGCTCGCGACCTTGCAACGCACCGCGATCCTCACCAGCGACAAATTCAAAGGCGTGCGCCTTAACATCGATCCGGGTACCCTGCGTGTGGCAGCCAACAACGCCGAGCAAGAAGAGGCCGTGGATGAGATCGATATCGATTACACCGGCGATAGCATTGAGATTGGTTTTAACGTGACGTATCTGATTGATGTGCTGGCCAACATGGATCAAGAGATGGCGCGTATCGAGCTGTCGGATTCCAACAGCTCTGCGCTCTTTACCTTGCCTGAAGACAGCAGCTTCAAATATGTGGTGATGCCGATGCGGATTTAAATTTCCTGCAAGGCAAACGGGGGCTTCGGCCCCCTTCCGTGTTTTATAGGGTGCTTGGATTTGAAAAATATTCCGTTCACCCTGAGCTTGTCGAAGGGTTATGAGAGCCACAAGGCTTCGACAGGCTCAGCCCGAACGGGGCGAAATGTAGTTTTAAGATGGAATAGAGAACCCAATGAGCGAGCCTACCAACAAGCCAAAAGATCCCGTTGACAACAGTGTCAAGGCCAGCCCTTCTACCGCCGCTGGCAGCGCAGAGTATGGATCAGAGTCGATTCAGATTTTGGAAGGCTTAGAAGCCGTGCGTAAGCGCCCCGGCATGTACATCGGCGATACGTCAGATGGCACGGGCCTGCACCATTTGGTGTTTGAGGTGGTCGACAACTCGATTGACGAAGCGCTGGCGGGCCACTGCGACGATATCGTGGTGACGATTCATACCGATAATTCGATCAGCGTGGTGGACAACGGCCGAGGCATCCCTACCGGCGTGAAAATGGACGATAAGCATGAGCCCAAGCGCTCTGCGGCTGAGATTGCACTCACCGAATTACACGCCGGCGGCAAGTTCAACCAGAACAGCTACAAGGTATCAGGTGGCTTGCACGGCGTGGGCGTGAGCTGCGTCAATGGTCTTTCCAAATGGCTGCGCCTGACCGTGCGCCGCGAAGGGCAGATGCACAGCCTCGAGTTTGCGCAAGGCGTGGTACAAAACCGCATCATTGAAAAGCAGGGCGGCATCGAAGTCTCGCCCATGCGCGTGATGGGGCAAACTGAGAAGCGTGGCACCGAGGTGCACTTTTTGCCTGATGTTGAAATTTTCACGCAAAACCACGAGTACCACTACGAGATTTTGGCCAAGCGCTTGCGCGAGCTGAGCTTTTTGAACA
>JANNED010000093.1:0-2629 GCA_031388245.1 Variovorax sp. | reverse complement strand
AAACCATTGGAAGGCATATCCGTAATGCTTTGCGACACCCGTATCTGCTGCTGGCCAATCGCGTTTGAGCTTGTCAACTCGCACAAAACCTTGACTTTGGCCATTGATTTCAGACTCAGGCTCGGTTTGCAAAAGCGCCATGGGAAGCAAGGCTTTGCTTTCAAAATTCACCACAGGTAGATTTTGCCAAATACGCGAAGGCCCTGCCCCTGATGAGGGCGCTGTGCTTGCAGGTTTTGAGCCATCTGCGCCGGCTCCAGAATCGGTCTTCTTGGCATTGACTTGCATTTCATAAGCTCTTGAAACATGAGCAATCAAGCGCCCTTGTACAGTGACCAAGCCTTGGGTTTCATCCAGCGCAGGCAATTTGCTGCGGTCTTGAAAATCGCGTTGCACCCAACCGCGCTGCACCCAAATCACACGATTCGCTGTTGCGCCATCGGACGCCAAAGCCAAAGGCGTGACCACATAAAAACCTACGCGCTGGCTGCCAGAGATTTGCATCGCACGATTGTCTAAAAACACCGTGTGCTCAAGCAGCCAACGGCCACTGAGCTTGGCACGGCGCTGCACCCAAGATTCATCATCACGCGAAGCTGCTATTAAATTTGTAGCATTTAGCGCTCTATTTTCAAGTGCTGGAAGGGTATTTCTTTGAGAAATTTGAGCAGCGAGCTTTTCTTTGAAAGCCGCACGGCGTAATTGCCATGCTCCGAGGGATGCCGTGATGCCCACACAGATCACAGCCACGATCAATATCAACCATTGCTGCGCACGAAACTGCATAGCAAACGAGGGCAAGGCTTTCACGAGATAATCTACCCTATGAGTATTTTTATTGCACTTGGGTTTTTAGTCGTTCTAGCCGCACTTGCTGCCGCAGGCTTTTTCATGCTGCGTTCTTCTGGCGCGAACGAAGGTAGCGAAGCGGAAACAAGCGCACGCAATAGCCGCATGGCCAAGGCCTTGGCAGTTCGAATTGGCGTATCTTTGGTGTTGTTCATTTGTGTCTTGCTTGCTTGGAAGTTGGGCTACATCAAGCCATCTGGCGTACCTGCGCAAACGACAATTTCTAAATAAATTTTCGTTCAATTTCAGATGAGTACTTCAGATCAGTTGCTGAGCGATCAAGTTTCAATATTTTCAAATTAAAAAAGCCGCTGGTTATGCAGCGGCTTTTTTGTGGGATTCGTTTAGCCTTACATCCAATAAACAAGGATGTACAGACCCAACCAGACCACATCCACAAAGTGCCAATACCATGCCGCGCCTTCAAATCCAAAATGCTTTTGCGGCGTGAAATGGCCTTTTTGCAGGCGTAGTGTAATGAAGAGCAACATCAGCATACCCACAAACACGTGGAAGCCGTGAAAGCCAGTGAGCATGAAAAAAGTCGAGCCGAATATGCCTGAGCTGAGCTTCAAATTCAAATCCGTGTAGGCATGGTAATACTCGTAGCCCTGAACGCATAGGAAGATCGTGCCAAGCAGCACAGTGGCCCACATGAACAAAATAGTTTTGCTCCTGTTGCCAGCAATCAGCGCATGGTGGGCGATCGTCATCGTCACGCCCGAGGTGAGCAGCAATGCTGTGTTGATTGTTGGCAACCAGAAGGGGCCCATGGTTTGGAAAGGCTCGACGATACCGGCGGGCGAGGTGGTTGCACCAGGAACTTGGCTAGGCCAAGCAGCTGTAAATCCTGGCCAAAGCAATTGATTTTCTAAACTGCCTAAAGCTGGGATTGAATGCGCACGTGCCCACCAAAGTGCCGAGAAGAATGCACCGAAGAACATCACTTCCGAAAAGATGAACCAACTCATGCTCCAGCGGAAAGATAAATCAATCTTGCGGCCATATTGGCCAGTCTGGCTTTCCGTGACAGCTTCGGAGAACCACTGAAACAAAACGACACCCCACCAAGCCAGGCCGAAGAAAAGCACATACATCGCCCAAGATGCACCATTGATCCATTGGCCAGCGCCAAAGATCACAAAAAGCAAACCAATCGCTGCCATGACAGGATGACGCGATGGCCCGGGCACGAAGTAATACGGGGTGCCGCTTGTTTGTGCTGCGCTCATGTTAGTTGTTCTCCTAAACTCAAAATCTTAAAACTAAGGGTCAATTAAGCTGTCTTGACAGCCCAATTGACAATCAATAACAAAACACCGATAAAAATAGCCACACCGATAAAACCAGCAGCAACCACATGAAGGGGATTGAGTCGCTGCGTATCTTTTTCAAACTCTGCTCGCGAGCGCAGGCCTACAAAGCTCCAAGCCACGGCTTTAACGGTGCGTAAAAGGCTCAAGCGCCCTCCTTGGCAGGTACGACGAGTGCAGTGTTTGTCTTTGGCGCGGGCGGTGTTTTACCGCCTACCTCAAAAAATGTGTAGCTCAATGTGATCGTCGTCACGTCTTTCGGAATTTTGGGATCAATCACAAAAGCTACTGGCCATTTTTTCTTCTCGCCAGGCTCGAGAGTGTATTGCTGGAAGCAAAAACATTCGAGCTTGTTGAAGTGCGGTGAAGCCTGCTTCGGTGCGTAGCTGGGAATCGCTTGCGCAGCCATTTTGCGGTTTTGGATGTTTTGGAACTCATACATCACGGTCATGAGCTCACCGGGATGC
>JANNED010000064.1:0-1554 GCA_031388245.1 Variovorax sp. | reverse complement strand
CCCGCACCGTGCCGGGGCGGCGTGCGACCGTCGTCACCGAGAACAGCGCCGGGGTGCCCGGCGGCTGCGACCGCGCCAGCACGCGCGCAGCGGTGGTGAAGACCTCGTAGGGCCCCGCCATGTCCAGCAGCTCGACCTCGTCGAAGACCAGGATACCCACGTTCATCACGCTGTACTCCTTCATGCGTTGTCGTGACAGGTGCAGAGCATGGCGGTGGACGGCCGCGGCTGCCATGACGCTGTGCCCACCTTTTCTGCCACGCTGTCACTTGGGACCCATGGCGTTTCGGGCCATGATCCGGCCATGACCTGCCGCATCACCTTCGTGCTGTTCTCCGGGTTCCAGCAGCTGGACCTGGCCGGGCCGATGGCGGTGTTCGAGGTCGCCCGGCTGGAACGCCCTGGCAGCTATGCCTGGCGCCTGGTGGCGAGCCAGGCGCCTGCCGTGCGCAGCTCAGCCGGCGTGCACTGGCCGGCCGGGCCGCTGCCACGGCGGCTGGACGGCATCGACCTGGTGATGGTGATCGGCGGCGACGGCGTGGACGCGGCCTGCCGCGATCGCCAGCTCATCACCTGGCTGCAGCGCGCCAGCCGCACCGGGGCGCGCATGGCCAGCATCTGCAGCGGCAGCCTGGTGCTGGCGGCAGCGGGGCTGCTGGACGATCGCATGGCGACCACCCACTGGTCGCGCAGCCGCCAGTTCGCAACCGATTTCCCGGCGGTGCGCCTGCACCCGGACCGTATCCACGTGCGCGAGCCCGCGGTGCGCCGGGGCGAGCGGATGCTGCCCGAGGTGTGGACCAGCGCCGGCATGACGGCCGGCATCGACCTGTGCCTGGCGCTGCTCGCGCACGACCACGGCGAGGCGCTGGCCCGCGAGGCGGCGCGGCAACTGGTGGTGGAGCGCCGGCGCCCGGGCGGACAGTCGCAGTTCTCACCCCTGCTGGACCTGCAACGCCCGGAGGGCCGCTTCGGTGCATTGCTCGACCAGGTGCGCAGCCGGCTGCAGGACGACCACAGCGTCGACGCGCTGGCGGCAAGCGCATGCATGAGCCCACGCCATTTCGCCCGCCGCTTCCGCGCCGAGACCGGCGCCACGCCGGCGCAGGCCGTCGAACGCATGCGGGTCGAGGCGGCCCGCACCGCGCTGCAGAGCGGCCTGCCGTCGGTGCAGCGCATTGCCGAAGACTGCGGCTTCGGCAACGCCGAGCGCATGCGGCGGTCCTTCCAACGGCTGTTGGGTCGCCCACCCGGGGCGTTTCGCCAGCAGGGAGAGCATGGAGCCGATCACTGAAGTGAATCCATCGAAACCGGGTTCGGAAACCGCGAACAGCCGTCCGTGTTCAGTCGGGGGGCAGTGGCCTGTTCACCGACAATTGCAGCCACCGGTGCCGGCTGAAGACTGGGTGCTGAAGGTCAGATCTCGCGGGCGAATGACTGCGGGCGGCGTTGCCTGACATTCGCTGGTCGTACGGCCGAGAGACCGGTGTACCGCCAGACCTGCCTGACCACGAGGAGCCGAGGGCAACCCGCAGCGGGTGGGCCAGCGGCAGC
>JANNED010000025.1:0-9504 GCA_031388245.1 Variovorax sp. | reverse complement strand
AGTGCCTGCGCCACCGGCTCGCGACTCAGTCCATACGAAACCGACAGCACCCACCCAAGCTCGCGCGCCAGATGGCTTGTGGTTTGGCAAAGACCTGAGCACGCCCGAGCCGATTTCTGAAGAGTCAATTGAGCGAGCCGTGGCGCTGATGCGCTCTGGCAGGCTGCACCGCTATGGCGAACAAGGCTCAGGCTATCCCGAGCCTTCATTGCTGGAGCAAGACTACGCTGCTTATGTGGGCAGCAAGTATTGCGTGGCGGTTAGCTCTTGCGGTGCGGCGATGTTCATTGCGCTCAAGGCGCTGGGCGTGAAGCCGGGTGACAAGGTATTGACCAGCACCTTCACGCTAGCGCCTGTGCCGGGAGCGATTGCGCATGCAGCGGCTGAGGCGGTGTTGGTTGAAACCAGTGCCGATTACATGACTGATTTGCAAGACTTGGAGCACAAAGCCGCCACCAGTGGCGCCAAAGTATTTTTGCTTTCTCACATGCGGGGCCACATTGCCGATTTGGAGGCGATACGCGCCATTTGCGACAAACACGGCATTGCCATCGTTGAAGACTGCGCCCACACCATGGGCGCAAAGTGGGATGGCAAGCACACCGGCACATGGGGCAAAGTGGGCTGCTACAGCGCGCAAACCTACAAGCACATCAACTCAGGCGAAGGTGGTTTACTCGTCACAGACGATGACGACGTGGCTGCGCAAGCGATCTTGATGTCGGGCTGCTACATGATGTATGGCCAGCATATTTTGAAACCAGCTGGCGAGGTGTTTGAGCGCTGGAAATACGTGACCCCCAATTTCAGCATGCGCATGTCGAACTTGGCGGCTGCCTTGCTGCGCCCCCAAATTAGCCAGCTGGCAGATCGCGGGCGACGCTGGAATCATATTTACGCGACGCTTGAGCGCGAGCTGACAAAGTCTGAACACATCTCTGTGCCCGCACGCCACGCCAAAGAAGAATTCATTGCCAGCTCGATTCAGTTCACGCTTAATTTATTTCCACCGCAAATTGAGCGTTTCCTCAAAGAGTGTGATCTGCGTGGCCTGTATATCAAATGGTTTGGCACGCCCGCGCCAGTGGCCTTCACAAGCAATTACGCGCATTGGCGTTATATGACTAGCGAACCCGATGTTCCTCAATCGATGGACGTATTAAACAAGTTGCTCGACCTGCGCACACCTCTGTCGCTCACCGATGACGACTGCGTGTTGATTGGCCAAATTGTGGCCGCAGCCAGTTTGATCGCGGCGACAAGCTAAACCTCTCCATCCCTACCTATTGAATGGCGTTTCTACATCATTCAATTTCAAAACAAAGAGACACAACTCCATGAAACTCACCAACTTTCCACGCCTTCGCATCACCCACGGCCCCACCCCGCTTGAGTTCATGCCCCGTATGACGGAAGCGCTCGGCGGCCCCAATCTGTACATCAAGCGAGACGATTGCACAGGCTTGGGCACGGGTGGCAACAAAACCCGCAAGCTTGAATTTTTGATGGCCGATGCTTTAAAACACGGTGCAGACACCATCATCACGCAAGGCGCAACGCAATCGAACCACGCGCGCCAGACGGTTGCGATTGCCGCCAAGATGGGCATGAAATGCGAGATCTTGCTAGAAGACCGCACGGGCTCGAAAGTTGACAACTACAAGCAATCTGGCAACGTGTTTTTAGACCATCTGTATGGCGCGAATGTGCAAGAGGTGTCTGGCGGTACAGATATGAACGCCGCAATGGCCAAATTGGCCGATGAACTGCGTGCCAAAGGCCAAAAGCCCTACATCATCCCCGGTGGCGGCTCGAACCCGATTGGCGCCTTGGGTTATGTGGTCTGCGCGCTTGAAATGGTGGATCAATTCAACAACCTTGGCCTGAATGTGAGCTGCATCACGCACGCCACGGGCAGCGCGGGCACGCAAGCGGGCTTGGTGGTGGGCCTAGAGGGCGCGCGCAGCCAAATCCCGGTGCTCGGCATTGGCGTGCGCGCGGCCAAAGAAGCGCAAGAGACCAGTGTTTACAACCTGGCGGTTAAAACCGCTGAATTGCTGGGCGTGCCCGGCAGCGTGAGCCGCGAAAGCGTGATGGCTAATTGCGATTATGTGGGCGGCGGCTACGGCGTGCCCACGCCCGGCATGATTGAAGCCGTCACCATGATGGCGCGGCTGGAAGGCATTTTGCTCGACCCGGTGTACTCCGGCAAAGGCATGGCCGGCCTGATTGATCTGTGCCGCAAAGGACATTTCAAGAAAGGCGAAAACGTGGTGTTTTTACACACCGGCGGCTCGGTTGCGCTGTACGGCTATATGGATGCTTTTAGCGGTTTGAAGCCGCTTTCGTAACCCTTGTCAAGCTTGCAACGTGATTGGCGTTCTAGGGGGCATGGGGCCGTTAGCGACTGTTGATTTTTTCAACAAGGTGCTGGCTGCCACGCTGGTCAAAGGCGATGCAGACCATGTGCCACTGCTGATCCAGTCTGACCCGCGCATCCCGCCGCGCCCTGCAGCGATCCTGGGAAACGGGCATTCGCCGCTGCCAGCATTGCTCGCGGGCCGAGACCGGCTGATCGCAGCGGGAGCGACGGCGCTCGCCATGCCATGCAATACCGCGCACTTTTGGCACGCTGATCTGCTGCGTGGCTGCAGCGTGCCGTTTTTCAGTATCGTGGATATCAGCATAGCTGAGCTAGCTCAGCTCCAAGAGCCGCCTCCAGCAGGATCGCGCATTGGCATCATCGCAACGCAAGCCACATTGTCAGCACAGATTTTTGATGCGCATCTTCAGAGCAGTGGCTACACCGTGTTATTGCCTAGCGAGACTGAAATGACCACCCACATACTGCCCAGCATTGAAGCAGTCAAGGCAGGGCAGATCGCTAAGGGCGGGCTTTTGATTGAGCAAGCAGTCAACGGCCTGATAAAGCAAGGTGCAAGCGCTGTGATCTTGGCCTGCACCGAAATCCCTCTCGCACTTGACGCGATCCAATCACCTTGCCGCATGAAATGTGTTGACACAACTGCCGCGCTAGCACGGCACTGCATTGCTTGGTGGCAGTCGATGCAATCGAAATCTCATCGAGAGATTTGATTGGGTTGCTGTGAAGAGCGGGTGTCAGCAATAAGATTTGCAGCCTTGATGCCCCACTTGGCCAGCGCCGCATCGTCGCTCACCCGCGCATCCACCCATCTCGCGCCTTCGGGCGTCTGCTCTTTTTTCCAGAAAGGCGCGTGGCTTTTGAGGTAATCCATCAAAAATTCACACGCTTGAAAGCTCTCGCCACGGTGTGCGGAAGTGACGGCAACCAGCACAATTTGATCGAGCGGCTTGAGTGGCCCAATGCGGTGGATCACGCGGGCGGCATAGATGTTAAAGCGCTTCATGGCTTCGTCAATCATGGCCTCGATGGATTTTTCAGTCATGCCGGGGTAATGTTCGAGCTCGAGTTCATGCACTGAACTTCCATCGTTGCGATCACGCACCGTGCCGATGAAGCTGCATACCGCGCCGATCCTCGTGTCCTCTGCACGGAGTGCTTCTATTTCAGTCGCCAAGTTGAAATCTTGGGTTTGAATGGAGACCCGCGCACTCATGGTGTCAGCCCCCCGTCACTGGCGGAAAAAATGCGACTTCGCAGCCTTCGATCAGTGCTTCAGACTCGTCGACCATCGTGTGATTGAGCGCGACGCGCAGCGATTTACCGCGTGCCAATGCAGATTCAAACTCGCCACCACGAGACAGCAACTCATCACGCAGTGCGCCAACAGTGGCCGCTGGGGTGTGGATTTGCTCACCACTCGTGCCTAGCGCTTCGCGCACAGAAGCGAAATATTTGACAGATATGTTCGTCATCACAGCAGTTCAGAAAAAGGAATAAAGCGCACCATATCACCTTGCACAATTGTGTGCCCAGCCGGCACATCCACCAAGCCATCGGCCCACACGCAGGATGTAAGCACACTGGAATTTTGATTGGGATAGAGATCTAGGCCACCTGCCGCATTGCGCTTCGCACGCAAGAATTCACGGCGTTTATCGGCTTTTGCCGGCGCAGAATCTGCGCGGATTGCTATTGAATGAATAGCATTCAAATCCCCGCTCTGGCCAGACAAACGAGCCAGCAGCGGGCGCACGAGCAGCAAAAATGTGACGAAGCTCGATACTGGATTGCCCGGCAGACCGACAAAGTGCGCAAAACCATTTTCCGCTTGCACTGAGCCTGCCGAAGTGCTCGCACCACCCCTGCCTTGGACAAGGCCTGTCCTGAGCTTGTCGAAGGGCTCAGGCCGAACGGCAGATGAGCCGCGATTGACTCGGCCATAAGCAAACGGTTTGCCCGGCTTCATGGAGATGCTCCACACATCCAAGCTGCCCAATTGCTGCACAGCGGGCTTGATGTGATCTTCCTCGCCCACACTCACGCCGCCGCTGGTCAAAATTAAATCATGGGATGCTGCTGCACCTTGCAGCGCCAGAATCGTGGCTTCACGCTGATCGGGCACGATGCCCAGATCCGTCACCTCGCAGCCCGCGCGCAGCAACATGGCGCGTAGAAAAAAGCGATTGGAGTTGTAGATCGCACCGCGAGCCAGCGCTTGCGGCTCAACAGTGCCCGGCATCACCAGCTCGTCGCCCGTGGAAAACAACGCCACGCGTACTTTGCGGCTCACAGTCAAGCGATCCAATCCCAAACTGGCTGCCAGCCCAAGCGAGGCGGGCGCGAGCAGCCCACCTTTTGAGAGCGCCTTGGTGCCAAGCTTCACATCCTCGCCGCGCAACCGCACCCATTGCCCAGCTGCAGGAGCAGCATTCACCTTCACGCAGCCATCATCCAAAGCCGTGCATTCTTCTTGCATCACGACGCAATCCGCACCCGCCGGCATCGGCGCTCCGGTAAAAATCCGCGCTGCACTCATGGCCTGCAAAGGCTCTCCAAAATGCCCTGCCGCAATGCGTTGTGTCACTTTCAGCAACGCACCTGCCTCGCGCACATCGCCGCTTCGCATTGCATAGCCATCCATTTGCGAATTGTCAAAACCAGGCACATCCAGCGGGCTCACCACATCCTGCGCCAACACGCGGCGGTCTGCATCAAATGTGGAGACGCTCTCAACTTCGCGCAGCGGCTGCGCAGCAGCCAGCAGCTCATCAAGTGCTGCCTCCAAGCTACGAAGCGGTGGGAATTTGGGCGCGTTCATAGATCAACTGTAACGCTCTGCCACATACTCAAAGCGCTCACCGTGATCAACCAGCCATTGCGCCACGCTGTCGGCGCTGTTCACATCGAGCACAGGGCGCAGCGTTTTTCCTTCAAAGAATTGGGGCTCATCGGTGGCCATGGCTACGATGAAATCATCTTCTTCAAAGAGCGCAGGCTTGCCCGCACTCGGGCGATAGACTTCGATTTTGAGAATATCCGAGCGCTTAAAACCCTCCACCAGCACCCAATCCACGCCTGCATAGAGCTCAGCGATCAGATGATGCACGCTGAGGCTGGCCTCTTGCTCAAACTCACGGATCAGCGCGACGCGCTTGCTGGAGGCAACCACCACTTCAAACGCACCCGCCTCGCGATGGCGAAAGGTGTCTTTGCCCGGATGATCAATATCAAACGCATGATGCGCATGCTTGACCACGGATACCCGCAGCCCGCGCAATTTGAGTGCACTGATGATGCTTTCAACCAGCGTCGTTTTGCCTGAGCCAGAAAAACCTGCAAATCCAACAACTTTCATAATGCTCTTAATTTAATAGCTAACTATGCAGATAGTATGCCGGCAAACTGCTGATTTTCTTACAAAATCAAGCATTCTTCTCAATCAATGCTTTGATGGCATCGACATCTGCCTTCATCACCAGCACGCGCTTGGGCAGCGCCTCTATGCCATCAAATTTGGCGGGGCGAGAGGGCTCGCGCCCCAAGGCTTGCACAATCGTGGCCGCGAATTTGATCGGCAGCGCCGTCTCTAAAACGATCATCGGCACACCACTTTTCACCTGCTCGCGCGCCACCTTCACGCCATCTGCCGTGTGCGTATCGATCATCACGCCATGCTGTTCATACACGTCTTGGATGGTTTGCAAACGATCTGCATGGGTGCTCTTGCCGCTTGCAAAGCCATACAGCGTGGCGGCTTGTGCAAAACGTGCATCACCGCTCAGATCAAATCGCCCTTGTGCGGAGATTTGCGCCGCAAACAAATCTTTCACTGTTGAGCCATCGCGCTCGATCAGATCAAAAATGAAACGCTCAAAGTTGCTGGCCTTGGAAATGTCCATCGACGGGCTTGATGTTTCATGCGTGTCTGCGCTACCGCGAACGCGATAGATGCCGGTGCGGAAAAATTCATCGAGCACATCGTTCTCGTTGGTGGCCACGACGAGTTTGTCAATCGGCAGCCCCATCATGCGAGCCACATGCCCCGCGCAGACGTTGCCGAAATTGCCGCTGGGCACGGTGAAGCTCACCTTCTGTGCGTTCGAGCTTGTTGCGTACAAATAGCCTGCAAAGTAATACACGACTTGCGCCAAGAGCCGCGCCCAGTTGATGGAGTTCACCGTGCCGATTTTGTATCTCTTCTTAAACACCAAATCATTGGAGACGGCCTTCACCATGTCTTGGCAATCATCAAACACGCCTTCAACGGCAATATTGAAAATATTCTCGTCCATCAGGCTAAACATCTGCGCTTGCTGAAACGGGCTCATTCGGTTGTGCGGGCTCAGCATGAAGACTTTCACGCCTCTTTTGCCGCGCATCGCGTATTCCGCCGCGCTGCCGGTGTCGCCACTGGTGGCACCAAAAATATTCAGCGTCTCGCCGCGCCGAGCAAGCTCGTATTCAAACAAGTTGCCCAGCAATTGCATCGCCATGTCTTTGAAAGCCAGCGTCGGGCCGTTGGAGAGCGCCTGCAAGTGCAAGCCTGTGTCGCCCAACGCCGTCACAGGCGTGATTTCTTTCGTGCCGTACACGTCTTGTGTGTAGGTCTTTTCGCACAGGCGCTTCAAATCAGCAGCGGGAATATCGTCGATATACAGCGAGAGAATTTCAAAAGCCAGCGATGCATAGCCTCGGCCCGCAAGCACGCCGCGCAAATGCGATAGCTTCGCATCATCAATCTGCGGATAGCGCTCAGGCATATACAGCCCGCCATCGGGCGCCAAGCCTTCGAGCAATATATCGGAAAAGCCCAGACGGGCGGCATGGCCGCGGGTAGAGAGATATTTCATTGAGGAATGATCAGTTCAACTTCAGGAAAATAAGTGCGGATACGTTTGGGATCGCGCGTGAGTAACTTGAGCCTTGCGGTTTGGGCATGTGCGCCAATAAAAAAATCAGGCAGGGTGGCATCACGTTGGCCACCGCGCTCACGGTAGGCATCATGTGCTCTAGCTGCATCAAAAGCCGCTTGTTTGGGCAAATCGAGCCATTGAATGGACGTACTGCGTAGGAACTCATCCATGCGTGTGACTGTTTTGTAGCTTCGTGAAACCTCTGCGTAAACCATGGCATTGATCGCCAAGCCGCCGCCCTGCGCTGCCTCATGCAAGGCCTTTGCGCAAATCTCAAACCAACCTGTCTTGCGCTCAATCACGTCGATCAGCACGCTGCTATCGACCAGCATCATCGCATGGCATCATCGCCGCGTGTCTCTCGCAACAATTCCTCTGTCGTTTTGCCTGAAGTGCCCGTCCCAATCCATTTCAAAAACGGATTTTCTTGCCGTTCGCTCGGCTTTTTTACCGGAAACATCATGACTTGGCCATTGGGTTTGACTTCATAGTCAATCTCCTGCCCTGGCAAGACGCCCAGCGCCTGCCGCACAGCTTTTGGCACAGTGACTTGGCTTTTGGTAGTGAGGGCGTATCCCATGATTTGTCATCAAAAAGTAATACTATATTTTATCATTACCTTTTACAAAGCGGCAGCTAGCCTAGCCGCCTGATCTATCGCCCGCTTCGCATCCAATTCCCCAGCTTCTTTCGCCCCGCCGATCACATGCGTCTGCTTGCCCAAAGCCAGCAGCTCATCAGCCAATGTGCGCAGTGGCAGCTGCCCCGCGCAGAGCACGATGGTGTCAGCCTCAATCCAGCGTGGGTTTTCGCGCTTTTCGCCGTCGCTCACCATCAGGCCTTGGTCGCCGATGCGCTCGTAATTCACGCCGCCCACCATGCGCACTTGTTTCATCTTGAGCGCGGTGCGGTGAATCCAGCCGGTGGTCTTGCCCAGGCCCTCGCCGAGCTTGCCTTCTTTGCGCTGCAAGAGCGTGATCTGTCGCGCGGGGGGCTCCATATGCGGGCCGCTCGCCACCAAGCCGCCGGGCGCAGCGGCGGGGTCGGTCACGCCCCACTCGGCTTGCCACTCTTTCAAATTCGTTGTGGTCGAATGCCCGCCCGTCACCAAGTATTCCGCCACATCAAAGCCAATGCCGCCCGCGCCGATGATCGCCACGCGCTGGCCCACAGGCTTTTTGTCGCGCAGCACCTCGATGTAGCTCAGCACCTTTGCATGATCTTGCCCCGCAATCTTCGGATCGCGCGGGAGCACGCCGGTGGCGATGATCACTTCGTCAAAATCTTTCACATCGCTGGCTGCCACGCGCTGACCCAAGTGCAAATCCACACCGGTCACTTCCACGCGCCGCTTGAAATACCGCAGCATCTCGTGAAACTCTTCTTTGCCCGGTATTTGGCTCGCCATATTGAGCTGCCCGCCCACCTGGTCAGCCGCATCAAACAAACTCACCGCATACCCGCGCTCGGCGAGCACGGTGGCCGCCGTCAAGCCAGCAGGCCCTGCGCCCACCACGGCGATGAGCTTTTTTGTCCCCTTTGCACTGATGGGGTGATAGACCAACTCCGTCTCATGGCAAGCACGTGGGTTCACCAAGCAGCTCGCCAGTTTGTTTTTGAACGCGTGATCCAAGCAAGCTTGATTGCAGGCGATACACGTATTGATCTGATCAGCCTGCGAGAGCCGCGCCTTCTTCACGAAATGCGGATCGGCCAAGAGCGGCCTGGCCATCGATACCATATCCGCGCAGCCGTCAAGCAGCACTTGCTCCGCCACTTCCGGCGTGTTGATGCGGTTGCTGGTGATCAAGGGCGTGGTGATTCCTGCGGAAGCAAACTCCACCTTCATCTTCTGCGTCACCCAAGCGAAGGCCGCGCGCGGCACGCTGGTGGCAATCGTGGGCACGCGGGCTTCATGCCAGCCGATGCCCGTATTGATGATGCTCGCGCCACCCGTGGCTACGGCTTTGCCAAGCGTCACGATCTCATCCCAACTGCTGCCGCCGGGCACCAAATCAATCATCGAGAGGCGATAGATGATGATGAAATCTTGGCCCACCGCCTCGCGCGTGCGCTGCACAATTTCTAGCGGCAGCCGCATGCGATTGGAATAATCGCCGCCCCATTCGTCATCGCGATGATTCGTAGCATTTGAGAGGAATTGATTGATCAAATACCCTTCCGAGCCCATGATTTCCACGCCGT
>JANNED010000018.1:0-20069 GCA_031388245.1 Variovorax sp. | reverse complement strand
GCGATGGCCGAGCAGGAGCGTAGCTTGTGTGTGCTCGCCGCAGAGCGCCTGCGAGAAGCAGGGCTACCTTGCCCAATCGTCAGCGTGGGCTCAACGCCTACTGCGCTGTCGGCGATGCAATTACAAGGCGTGAGCGAGGTGCGAGCGGGTGTGTATGTGATGCAGGATTTGGTGATGGCCAATGTGGGCGTGTGTGCATTGCAAGATATTGCGCTCAGCGTGCTCACCACCGTGATCGGCCATCAAGCGGACAAAGGCTGGGCCATTGTGGACGCTGGTTGGATGGCGATGAGCCGAGATCGCGGCACGCAAAAGCAGGCCATCGATTACGGCTACGGCCAAGTGTGTGATGTGCTTGGTCAACCCATCGCGGGTTATGTCATGAGCAGTGCGAATCAAGAGCACGGCATATTGAGCCGGGCAGGCGATGCACCGGATGCGCAAATCGCGCAGCGTTTCCCCGTCGGCTTACAACTGCGTATTTTGCCCAACCATGCCTGCGCCACAGGGGCGCAGTTTCCTGAATATCAGGCCATAGAAGGCGATCAACTCCAAGCCACTTGGCCGCGCTTTTACGGTTGGTGAATCTGTGGGTACTGAAGCGATGAATCATCCCGCGCTTGCAGCTCTGCTGCCCGTTGTCATGTTGATTGCTATTGGATTCATAGCAGGTCGGGCAGGTTTTATGCCGGCAAACTCCACAAAAGACTTGTCAAAGCTGGTTTTCACGATCTTTTTGCCGCCCATGTTATTTCGCACCATGGTGAATGTGCATCCTGAGAATTTGCAGGGCAAGCCACTGTTGGCTTATGTGATCGGCATGGCGCTGATGTATGCGGTGATGTTTTTTGCGGCAGGGCGCAATCGCAAAGCGGCTGTGCTGGGCTTGGCAGCCAGCTACAGCAACACCGTGATGATCGGCATTGCGCTGATTCAGTTTGCCTATGGCGAGCAGGGTGTGGCGGTGCTGCTCGCGCTCATTGCCGTGCATTCGCTGATCATGCTCTCGCTAGCTACGGTGGTGCTGGAGCTGGTGACCTTAAAAGAAAAAAGCGGTGAAAAAGCGCACCCTGCAAAGATCATGGCCATATCGATGTGGAACACACTCAAGCAGCCCATGATCTTTCCCATCATCTTGGGGCTGTTGTATGCGCAGACAGGTCTGGGCATTCCTGCCGTGGTTGACAAGCCTTTGCAATTGTTGGGCAATGCGTTCAGCCCTTTGGCCGTGATTTTGGTGGGCATCACGCTGGCCTCTACGCGCGTGGGTGAGCATCTGCGCATGGCGCTGGCTTTGTCGATGCTGAAAAATGTGGCGCATCCACTGATCGTGGCTTTTGTTGGCTTGGCACTGGGTTTGTCTGGCCTGCCACTGGCCGTGATGATTGTCACGGCTGCTTTGCCGATTGGCGCGAATGTGTTTTTGTTTGCACAGCGCTATGAGACGGCACTACCGGAAGTCACGGCGGCAGTGGCGGTGTCGAGCGCGGTGGCCTTGATTTCCGTGGCTCTGGCGCTCAGCCTGACTGCTTTTGTTTAAACTGATATACCAAACGGTCATAAACCGTACCGATTCGATGGGAAATCAGGCGAATCGGTTCTCGATAGTTCAATTTCATGGATCATTGGAAGTTGATAGTTAAAGAGCTATGTTGCCTCATTGCTCGACACATTCTTCCTTTCACCGATCATTTCAGGAGATCCAACATGATCAACCGCAGAGATATTTTTGTAGGTGGCGGCGCGGCTGCTTTGGCTTATGTGGCCGGCTCGTTTGCACCGCTGATTGCGCAAAATGCACCGAATTTTGGCGCACCTTCCGTGGTGCAAGTGGGCTTCAGAAAGCAAAAGCTGGGCGACATGGAAATCATCGCCTTGAACGATGGCGTGGCGCGTCGTCCGCTGGCTGCCGAGTTTGTGCGCAATGCGCCCTTGGCCGAAGTGCAAGCACTGCTGAAATCTCAAAATTTACCCACGGATTTCATCGATGTGCCCTTCACCGCTTTCTTGGTCGTGGCTGGCAACCGCCGTATTTTGATGGACACCGGTTTTGCAGACAACGGCGGCCCCACCACGGGCCGCTTGATGGCCAATCTGAATGCCGCTGGTTTCAAAGCCGACGATATCGATACCGTGATCCTCTCGCATTACCACGGCGACCACATCAATGGCGTGCGCAACAAAGCCGGCCAGCTTGTCTTCCCCAAGGCCAAGATCATGGTGCCCACCGTGGAGCATGCCTTCTGGATGGACGATGCACGCATGGCTGCTGCGCCAGAGGCGATGAAGGGCGCTTTCCAAGGCGTGCGCCGTATTTTCAATGGCTTGCCTGCGGATCAGCTCATTCAATTTGAGCCAGGCAAAGAAGTGCTGCCAGGCATCAACAGCGTGGCTGCTTTTGGTCACACACCCGGCCATACGCTGTTTACTGTGCAGAGCAAAGGCGAGAAGTTTGCGTATCTTGCAGACATCACCAACATTCCTGAGCTGTTTGCCCGCAACCCGGATTGGGCGGTGCAATTTGACATGAATGCCGATGCCGCCCGCGAGACGCGCCGCAAAATGTTTGAGATGGTCATCGCCGAGAAAATGCTCGCTGGCGGCTTCCACTTCCCCTTCCCAGCCTTTGGCCGCGTAGAGAAGCTGGGCAATGGGTACGACTTCAAGCCCGTGGCTTGATGGTTTGAACGGACCGCAAAAAAGCCCGCTGGCCTGATCGCCAGCGGGCTTTTCTGATGGGTGAATGCAGCTCAGCCGGCCAGTGCAGCTTGCGCCCGCGCGGTGATGTCTGCAACATCACCTAGGCCATCAATCTTGCGGTATTTTGGTGCGTTCGCTGCATCTTTGGCGGCCCAAGCTGAATAGTATTCCACTAAGGGGCGCGTCTGGGCGCTGTACACATCCAAGCGCTTTTGCACGGTCTCGGCTTTGTCATCGTCGCGCTGCACCAAGGGCTCGCCAGTCACATCGTCTTGGCCTTCGGATTTTGGTGGGTTGAACTTCGTGTGATAAATGCGGCCAGAAGCGGGGTGGCTGCGGCGGCCGCTCATGCGCTCAATGATGGCTTCAAAGGGCACATCAATCTCCAGCACCACATCCAGCTTCACGCCAGCTTCCTTCATGGCATCAGCCTGAGCGATGGTGCGCGGGAAGCCGTCGAATAAAAAGCCCTTGGCGCAATCGGCTTGCAAGATACGTTCTTTCACGAGACCAATGATGATGTCATCGCTCACCAATTGGCCAGAATCCATCACCTTCTTGGCCGCTAGGCCCATCTCCGTGCCCGCTTTGACGGCGGCGCGCAGCATATCGCCGGTAGAAATTTGCGGAATGCCGTATTGCTTGCAAATAAATGCCGCCTGCGTGCCTTTGCCTGCACCGGGCGCACCCAACAGAATGAGTCTCATAGCTGTCCTCGTTTTTTATCAACTCCGCAGAGGATAGCATGGGCGGCTTTGAGCCGACTGACGCGGCTGAGAGAGAAAGCCCTCAGCGTAAAACCTCAGCCAGCCACGCTGGCCCACAGATGCCGAACACGCTCCAAATCCTCGGGCGTATCCACCCCCGGCCCGGGGGCAGCATCGCTCACGTGCACGGCAATTTTGTAGCCATGCCAGAGGGCGCGTAGTTGCTCCAGCGATTCGCTCACTTCAATCGGCGCTTGGGGCAGCTTGGGAAACAGGCGCAAAAAGCCAGCGCGGTAGCTGTAAATGCCGACGTGGCGTAAAGCTTGTGGCGCATTTGGATGGCCATCACGATCAAAGGGGATCAAACTGCGGCTGAAATACAGTGCCTCGCTCTTTGCATTGAGCACCACTTTGACGACATTCGGGTTGCTGCAATCTGCTATTGATTCAATAGCGTGAGAGGCAGTTCCCATGCTGGCAAGAGGTGATTTTTGCAATAAATTTGCAACGTGCGCAATCAGTAGCGGATCAATCAGCGGCTCATCGCCTTGCACATTCACCACAATCGCATCGTCTGCCAAAGCCAGCTGGTCACAAGCCTCGGCCAAGCGGTCTGAGCCGCTGGGATGGTCTGTTTTTGTGAGCACGGCTGCAATGCCATGTGCTGCGCAGGCTGCTTGGATCGACACATCATCACAAGCCACCACCACCCGGCTTGCGCCACTTTTGAGGGCTTGCTGCGCTACCCGCACCACCATCGGCGCCCCGCCAATATCCGCCAGCGGCTTGTTGGGCAAGCGCGTGGAAGCAAGGCGGGCGGGGATGAGGACGGTGAAGCGCATGGCAAGGATCAAAGCGGTGGGGCTTTTCTATGCAAAGCATCCATTTCTTCGTCGCTCAAAGTGCGGGCTTCGTTTTCTAGCAAGATAGGGATGCCATCGCGAATGGGGTAGGCGAGGCGGGCGCTGCGGCTGATTAACTCGGTTTTTTCTTTGCCGAGGATGAGCGGGCCTTTGGTGACGGGGCAGACGAGCAATTCGAGGAGTTTGGTATCCATGGCTTAGGCGCTTTGTGCAGTTTGAAGCAATGATAGCTTTTCATCGATGGCGGTGTAGAAAGCGAGCGGTAATGTCACCACCAGTGGCACGGCCAGGATGGTGTGCTGGCTAGCCCAAGCGGCACAACGCAGCTTGGGTGCATCTTTTTGAGTGCAAATGAGCACTTTGCCGGCATCGAATCTGCGTGGAGCGCTATTAAAATCATAGTGATCAGGCAGCGCAATACATTCTTCAATGCGCAATCCCGATGAGCGCAGCATGCTGAAAAAATCCTCTGGTTGGGCAATGCCAGCTAAGGCAATCAGCTGCTGGCCGGCTAAATCAGCAAGCGGCACAGGGCTGCCATCTGCGCGCAGAGCATGCCCGGCCAGTTGACGCTCCATGACAAAGCCGCCTTCAAAATTGCCACGGTGCAGCAAAAAATCGACATCGCGCGGCCAAGGCTCGCGCAGCGGCCCCGCAGGCTGCAAGCGCCCATTGCCTATGCCGCGCTCATCCATCACGCAGATCTCGATGTCGCGCTGCAAGGCCAGATGCTGCAAGCCATCGTCGCTGACAAGAAGGTTGACTTGGGGATGAGCGGCCAGCAGCGCAGCGGCAGCTTCGGCGCGATCAGCTGCGACGAATACGGGCGCATTGCACGCCGATCGAAGCAGGGCTGGCTCGTCGCCAGATTCTGAAATGGGTGTAGCGCTGCTCACCTCCAAGACACTTGTGCCCTTGCGCCCATAGCCGCGCGAGACGATGCCTGGCTGCCAGCCACGCTGCTGCAAATGCCGGACGATCTCGATCACCACGGGAGTTTTTCCTGCGCCGCCGGCAATCACGTTGCCCACCACAATCACGGGAAGAGGCATGCGGGTGCTGTTCATCACGCCGCTGCTGTAGAGCTTGCGCCGAAGCCGCACGATGCCGCCATAGAGCCAGCTTAGATCGAGCAGTGCCAGCGAGAGCCCATCTTTTCCGCTGGGCGCATACCAAGCTTTTTGCAGCCGCTCAGAAAAGCGCATGATGGAGGCTCACGGCTTTGTTGACCAACTATTTGGCCGGCGAAGGCTGCGTCGCAAAAGTCACTTGTTGCAGGCCTGCGCGGCGCGCCGCCTCCATCACGCTGATCACGGCTTGATGCGTGGCCAGCGCATCGGCGCTGATGATGACCACCGTGTCTTTGCCCGCTTTGGCAGCGCCTGCAAGTGCGGAAGACATCGCATCCACGCTTTTGCCTTCTACAGCGGTTTTGTTCACCGCGTAGCGCCCATCGCTGCTGACCGAGACGATCAGCTCTTTGGGGTAATCGCGCTGGGAATCGGTGTCTGCGGTGGGCAGCTTGAGCTGCATCTCAGTGAACTTGCTGTACGTGGTGGAGAGCATCAAAAAAATGAGCACCACCAAGAGCACGTCGATGAACGGGATCAAATTGATCTCGGGCTCTTCGCGGTTGTTGCGGCGAAAGTTCATGTTGCGGCTTTCAATAACCGCCATTGCGCATGGCCAGCAAATGGCGCACCATGCGATCTGCGGCGAGCTCGAGTGTGAGCAAATAGCCATCCACTCGGGCGCGGAAATAGCGCCAAAAGATCAGCGCAGGTATCGCCACGATCAGGCCAAAAGCCGTGTTGTAGAGCGCGATCGAGATGCCTTGCGCCAGCTGAGCAGGATTGGCACCAGAGCCCCCCACACCCGAACCACCGCCACCCGCTCCACTTTGGGCGCCAAAAATCTCGATCATGCCAATCACTGTGCCGAGCAAGCCCAGCAAAGGCGCGGCAGATGCAATCGTGGCAATCGCGGGCAGATAGCGCTCTAGCTTGGCCGTCACACGGCGGCCAGCGCCTTCCATGCTGTTGCGCAATTCTTCTTCCGAGCAGCGCGGATTGCTAGCCAGCGCTCGCATGCCGCTGGCCAATACTTCGCCCAAGGCTGAGTTGGCCTCAAGCTGGTTGACCACATCGGCCACGGGCAAGCCTTGACGCGAGACGGCAATGGCTTCATCCAGCAATTTGGGCGGTGCGACTTTTGAGCTTTTGAGCGCGACGAAACGCTCAATGACGAGCGCCAATCCAAGAATGGAGCAGGCAATTAAGGGCCAAATCGGCCAGCCAGCGGCTTGTATGATTGAGAGCAAGACAATTCTCCTACTGTGATTTGTAGTGTGTCCACATTATGCGCGATGATGCTATGGTTTTTGAAGCTGCGAGTTCCACCAAGATGTGGGCCGTGGGTGCGCTCGTGCGGGCCGTGGCAGATGCGCTGGAGGCACGGTTTAACCCAGTGAGTGTGAAAGGCGAGATCACGGGCTTTTCCCGTGCGGCCAGCGGGCATTGCTATTTTTCTTTGAAAGATGAAGCCGGGCAAATCCGCTGTGCGATGTTTCGCCGCGCGGCGACTTTGATGGATTTCCAGCCGAAAGAGGGCGATTTGGTTGAGCTGCGCGGGCGCATCAGCATTTATGAGCCGCGCGGGGATTTGCAACTGATCGTCGAGAGCTTGCAGCGGGCAGGGCAGGGTGCTTGGTTTGAGCAGTTTTTAAAATTGAAGGCCAAGCTGGAGGCCGATGGCTTGTTTGATGCGGCCCGCAAACGAGCCATCGGAACAGCGCCACGCGGCATCGGTGTGGTCACATCCAGCGGGGCAGCGGCTTTGCAAGATGTGGCTGCGGCGCTCGCGCGGCGCGTGCCGCATATCCCGGTGTGGCTTGCGCCAGCGTCTGTGCAAGGGGCAGCAGCACCTGCTGAGCTGATCGAGGCGCTATCAAAACTATATCAAACTATGCATATTCCACGATGGTCTTCCAGCGATTCAGCTCAAAAATCAACTTCAGAGCCGCCACAAGTTGACGTGATCTTGCTCGTGCGCGGCGGTGGTTCGATGGAAGACTTGTCTGCATTCAACAACGAAGCCTTGGCCCGCACCATCGCGCAAAGCCCCGTGCCCATCATCAGCGGCGTGGGGCACGAGACAGATTTCACCATTGCCGATTTCGTGGCCGATCTGCGCGCCCCCACGCCCACTGCCGCTGCCGAGCTTTGCGCCACCGAGCGAGCCACTTGGCTGGGCGCAGCAAGCCTCATGCAAGAGCGTTTGGAAGATGCCTTGCAAGATGCACTCAATGCGCAGGCTCAGCGGCTAGACATCACGGCTCGCCGCCTCTCGCGCCCGAGCGATGTGCTCGCTGAGCAGCGGCTCGGCTTGCAGCATCTGGCCTTCACTTTAAAACAAAGATTGCTATCATTTCAAGAGCAAGCAATGCAGGGAATAGGCCGGCAAGAGGCTGATTTGGCTCAAAAAATAGCCGCTTGTCTGCAACATCTTGCGCAGCGCCAGCAGCGCGCCGCGCAGGCTCTGGAGCATCTCAATCCGCAGCGCGTCTTGGAGCGCGGCTATGCCGTGTTGCAAAGCAGCGAAGGCGAATTGATCACAAGCACCACGCAAGCCACGCCTGGCTTGGCGCTCACAGCCCGGTTGGCTGATGGCGATATTGCGCTGTCTGTGCGTTAGCTTTGCAGAGGCCATCAAGGGCATTTGCGCGTTTGAACATCTGTTTTTCCAAGCTATCTACAATCAAACATCCGATCATTTACCCATCACGAGGAAACCACCATGGAACACACCCTGCCCACGCTGCCTTACGCGATTGACGCACTGGCCCCGCATTACAGTCAAGAAGCTTTTGAATACCACCACGGCAAGCACCACAACGCTTACGTTGTGAACCTCAACAACCTGCAAAAAGGCACGGAATTCGAGAACAAAAGCCTGGAAGACATCATCAAAAGCAGCTCCGGCGGCATCTACAACAACAGCGCCCAGATCTGGAACCACACCTTCTTTTGGAGCTGCATGAAGCCCCAAGGTGGCGGCGAGCCATCCGGCGCATTGGCTGCAGCCATCAACGCCAAATTCGGCACGTATGCCGCTTTCAAAGAAGCCTTCGTGAAAAGCGCCGTCGGCAACTTCGGCTCCGGCTGGACATGGCTCGTCAAAAAGCCAGATGGCTCAGTCGATATCGTCAACACCGGCGCAGCCGGCACACCGCTCACCACCGCCGACAAAGCCCTGCTCACGGTCGACGTGTGGGAACACGCCTACTACATCGACTACCGCAACATGCGCCCTAAATTCGTTGAGACTTTCCTCAACAACTTGGTGAACTGGGAGTTTGCTGAGAAGAACTTTGCTTAAACTGCGATGGCGCTCTTAGAAAAACCAGCCAAGCGGCTGGTTTTTTTATGCATACTGCACGCATGCCCCGCCCCTTGCTCTACACCTACCGCCGCTGCCCGTATGCCATGCGTGCGCGCATGGCACTGATTGTGGCTGGCGTGGCATTCGATGCTTATGAAATATCGTTGCGTGATAAACCGGCTGAGATGCTCACCGCCTCGCCCAAAGGCACCGTGCCCGTCTTGATCTTGCCCGGCGGCCAAGTGCTAGAAGAAAGCCTGCACATCATGCGCTGGGCCTTTGAGCAGCATGATCCGCAAGCAATGTGGAGCAGAGCGCAAACGCCTGAAAACCAAGCGCTTGTTGCCTTGAACGATGGCCCTTTCAAACAACAACTCGACCGCTACAAATACCCTGAGCGATTCAAGCCGAGCGAGCGAGACATCCAGCGCGATCAAGCGGCAAACGGCTTGCTCCATCAACTAGAGCAGCGCCTGAGCCAAGAGACGTATTTAGGCGGCAGCAATGCCTGTGCCATTGATCTCGCCATCTTCCCCTTCATGCGCCAGTTTCGTGCGGTGGATGCCGATTGGTTTGACGCGCAGGCATTTCCTGCGACTCAGCAGTGGCTACTGAGCTGGTTGCAATCTGAGCTGTTTGAGGCTTGCATGAAGAAATTACCGAGCGGTGAGTGAGTAGCGTTTTGAAATACACACTAGCAAGGCTTAGATCGAGCCTACGATGCAGACAAATTCCGCCACCCCATCACATGGCAAGCCTCCATCTCAAAGCTGTCTTTGCCGCCATAAATGATGGTCGGCTTAGCGGCTTCTGCGCCTGCATAGCTTTGCCATTTTTTCGTGGCTGCTGGCCAGTCGCTGGCGAAGCTGCTGCCGGATTTCATTTCTACGGCGTGAAGTAGGCCGTGGTGTTCAAAGAGCAGGTCAATCTCCGTGCCGTGGTTATCCCGCCAAAAATACAGCTGAGCTGATAAGCCTTGGTTGTAGCGGTGCTTGAGCGTCTCAGTGATCACCCAGTTTTCAAACACTGCGCCGCGCATGGCGTGCAGCTCCAGCGTTTTGGCGGTGTCGATTTGCAGCAAATGGCAGAGCAAGCCCGTGTCTAAAAAATACAGCTTGGGTGTGCGCACCAAGCGTTTGTTGAAATTGCGATGATGAGGCTGCAAAAGCATCACGATATAGCTGGCCTCCAGCACCGTGAGCCAGCGCTTGGCCGTGGTGTGGGCGATGCCGCAATCGGCGGCCAGCGCATGCAAATTGAGCAACTGCCCTGCACGCGCTGCGCACATGAGCACAAAGCGGCGAAAGCTGGCTAAATCACCCACGTTGACCACTTGCCGCACATCGCGCTCCACATAGGTGGCCATGTAGCTGGCAAACCAAGCTTGCTGCGATGCTGTATCGCCGCTTTGCAGCACAGGCTCTGGATAGCCACCGCGCCATGCAGCGCTATGCCAACTTGCGGGTAATTTATTTGCAGCAGCCAGCTCGGCGGCTGACAGGGGCAACAAACTCAGCATGCCAGCGCGGCCAGCCAAGCTTTGGCTGACCGAATCGATCAAGCCAAACTGCTGAGAACCAGTGAGGATGAAATCACCTTTGATTTGGCGCTCATCCACAATAGCTTGAATGTCGGAGAGTAATTCGGGCAGGCGCTGCACTTCGTCAATCACAGCGCCAGCGGGAAGATTGCGCAGGAAAGCGCGTGGATCGGCAACAACGCGAGCGCGCGTGGCGCTGTCTTCTAGATTGAAATAGGGCTTGTTTGGGAACGCCAAGTGCGTGAGCGTACTTTTACCCGATTGCCGCGGCCCAGTGATGACCACCACGCGAAAAATAGCCGCGTAACGCTGCGCAGCGTAGATGGCTTGGCGAGGGATCATTTGTACAATTTGAATATTTAAAGTTCAAATTGTACAGAATCTAAACGATGCGTCAACCGTGTTTAATCGCCACCGTTTTGACCTGCGTAAACCCATATAGCGCCTCAAAACCCTTCTCGCGCCCGTAGCCTGAGGATTTCATACCGCCGAAGGGCAACTCCACGCCGCCGCCTGCGCCGTAGTTGTTGATGAAGACTTGGCCCGCTTTGATGCGTTTGGCTAGGCGAAGTTGGCGCGAGCCGTCGCGCGTCCACAGGCCGGCGACCAAGCCGAACTTGGTTGAATTGGCGATACGGATGGCGTCGTCTTCGTCTTTGAATCGCATCGCGCAGAGCACGGGGCCGAAGATTTCTTCTTGCGCGAGGCGGTGATTCACAGGCACATCGCGCAAGAGCGTGGGGGCTTGGTAGTAGCCGCTCTCTGGCGCTTCATCGACGACCTTGCCTTGCGCCACCATGGGAATACCAGCCACTTGCGCATCCGATAAAAAATCCCAAACCCGTTGCTGCTGGCTTTGGCGAATCAGTGGGCCTAAATCCAAATCCATCGCGGGTGGGCCGGCGCGTAGGCTCTCGAATGCTGTGCCTAAGCGGTCGAGCAGTTTGTCGTAGATCAATTCATCGATCAAAAGACGCGAGCCAGCCGAGCAGGTTTGCCCGGCGTTTTGCACGATGGCGTTGATGATCACGGGGATCGCAGCATCTACATCTGCATCGGCAAACACGATCTGCGGGCTTTTGCCACCGAGCTCCAAGGTCACAGGGCAATGCCGCTCGGCAGCCACTTGGCTGATTAAAGTGCCCACGCGCGGGCTGCCGGTGAAGCTGATGTGGTCAATGCCTGCGTGCCGCGCCATCGCATCGCCCACTTCGTGACCTAGGCCCGTGACGATGTTGATCGCGCCCGCTGGAAAGCCCACTTCAGCGGCTAGCTGAGCAACTCTTAAAAGCGAAAGACACGCATCTTCAGAAGGCTTGACCACACACACATTGCCCGCCGCCAGCGCACCGCCCACGCTGCGGCCAAAAATCTGCATCGGGTAATTCCACGGAATGATATTGCCCACCACGCCAAATGCTTCGCGCCAGGTGAACACCGCAAAACCGTTTTGATACGGAATCGTCTCGCCATGCAGGTTGCCCCCCGCGCCAGCATAAAACTCAAAATACCGCGCCAGCGCCGCCGCATCCGCTTTGGCTTGGCTTCGAGGTTTGCCGCAATCGCGCTGCTCAATGGCGGCCAATTCATCAGCATGCTCGGCTACCTTCATGGAAAGCTTCATCAGCAAGCGCCCGCGCTCTGCGGCCGTGATGTGCTGCCACACGTTCTCGTAACACGCTCGCGCGGCGCGCACGGCTGTATCCATATCTTGCGCATTGCCACGCGCGATTTGCTCAAAGACTTCGCCCGTGGCGGGGTCGATCATGGGCAGGCTTTGGCCAGCAGCAGCGGGCGTGGGCTGGTTGTTGATGTAGTGGTGTTGCATGCAAAGCATTGTAGGAGTGGCGTTCTTCAAAAGCACTCCTATTGACTTGATATGTATAAAAAAATGGAATTTGCATGCATATTTATTGCATTGAATATAGACTTCGCTTCAAAATGAACATCAGCATGCGAATCAATAAAAATTTGTGTATTTAAACAGTATTATTTGATTAAAAAATCATAAAAAATATGTATTTAGTAGAAAAAAGCATAGAATTCAAAATTTTCTATGCATTGAGCAAGCTGTATGAGCACCATCGAAGCAACACTCGCACCCCTGAATCGCTTGACTCCCGCAGATTTTGAGTCCGTGGCGATTTTGAAAGCCACTGCTGCGGCCAGTCGGCAATTGGCCGAGCTGAAGGGTATCGTTGCTGTCATTCCAAATCAAGAGATTTTGATCAATACCTTGGCTTTGCAGGAGGCCAAAGACAGCTCAGAAATTGAGAACATCATCACCACGCACGATGAGTTGTTTCGCAGTGCGCATGAGCCTCAGCGGGCGGTCTCGCCGGCGGCTAAAGAGGTGCAGCATTACGTGCAGGCCCTGCGCATCGGGCTGCGCATCGTCCAGAAATCGGGCTTGCTCACGGTTAATCACATTCTGCAAATTCAAGCCGAGCTGGAGCAAAACTATGCGGGCTTTCGCAAGCTGCCCGGTACGGCATTGAAGTCAAGCACGGGCGAGGTGGTGTATACCCCGCCACAAGACCCGCGCACCATCATCGAACTCATGGGCGATTTGGAGCGCTTCATCAATGATGATCATCTTTTCGATGCAGACCCGTTGATCAAGATGGCGCTGATTCATCACCAGTTTGAAAGTATTCATCCCTTCTACGATGGCAATGGCCGCACCGGGCGCATCATCAATGTCTTGTATTTGGTGAGCAAAGGCCTGCTGGACACACCGGTGCTCTATCTCTCGCGCCACATCGTGCGCACCAAGCCCACTTACTACCGCCTCTTGCAAGCCGTGCGGCAGCATGAAGGCGCGCAAGCCACGACGCTGTGGCAAGAGTGGGTGCTGTACATGCTCACCGCCATCGAGCAAACCGCGCGTCAAACCATTCAAACGGTGAGCAGCATCCGCGATGCACTCCAAGATTACAAGCACCGCATTCGCGCCGACTACAAGTTCTACAGCCAAGACTTGATCAATAATCTCTTCATGCACCCCTACACAAAAATCGAATTTGTGCAGCGCGATTTGCGAGTCACTCGCCTGACCGCAACACGCTATCTGGATAGCTTAGCGCAAGGCGGTTTGCTTGAAAAAATGAAAGTCGGGCGATCTAGTTACTACGTGAATGTAGCGCTGAATAAAATTTTGACCCAGCAAACGTGATGTTTTAGATGCGAATGCCAGCGAGCCAATCTCGCACCGAAGACAGTATTTGCTGCGTTTGATCTTTATGTGGCGAATGCCCGCATTGCTCTAGTTTTAATAGCAAACTTTGTATATTCTTTGCTGGCGATTGGCCGATATGGCTTGAGGCATGGGCATCGATGCCTTGCAGCGCATCAATTTGCGCCATCGTGCCATAAGGATCGTCATGGCCTTGAATGGCCAGCAGTGGGCAGCGGATTTGCTTGCAAATCGCGGTGATGTTGAAGTTGCGAAATTCGGGGCTGAGCCAAATGTCGTTCCATTGCCAGAAAGCGCAATCGACATGGGCATGAAATTTAGCCAGGCGTTGACGCAAATCGCCTGCCTCAAATGCGTTGCGAGCGGCTGTGATGGCTGCAATGCTGATGTCTTCCACAAACACATGCGGCGCCATGACGATGCAGGCTGCCACGGGCCATTGCGCGGCATGCAGCAGCGCAACCGTGCCGCCATCGGAATGGCCGAGCAAAATGGGGCGAGTGAAGCCTTCTAAGCGCAGCAGCTCAGGCAGCACCTCGCTGGCTTCGCGGTGCATGTAATCGGGCTTCAAGCGTCCCGCGCCGCGCACATCTTCAATCGCGTCAGATTGACCGTAGCCGCGCCGTGAATAGACGAGGCCGGCTCGCCCGGTGGCGGCGCAAAGCTGCTGCGGGAAATCGCGCCACATCGCAATGCTGCCCAAGCCCTCGTGCAAAAAAACGATCGGGCTGGCCGCGCGGGATGCCGCTGCTGCGCTTTCAGGCGTGGGCGCAGCGATGCGCAGCAGCTCAAGCTTCACGCCCAAAACGGAGACTTTTTCACTTTTCGTAGCAGCAGATACAGTCATGGCTTGATTTTGAAGGGTTTTGAGGGGGCGGGGTCAAGAGCAGCGGGTAAAATCACGGGCTGTTTTGAGTTGAAAGTCCTTGTTTTGAAGCGTTCGCAATTTCTGGCTGGTTTGTTGGGTTCAGCCGGTGTCTCCTTTTTGCCGGCCTCTTGGGCGCAATCCCCGGCCGACGGCTCGGCAGCAAGCGCTGCTTTGGCGAAAATGCCACCTAAACCGCCCATTTTTGTGCTCAATTCGCTTGATGCGGATATCAGCGTGATCAACCCCGTCACTTGGCAAGAGATCAAGCGCATCCCTACGGGCAAAGAGCCGCACCATCTCTACCTCACGCCTGACGAAAAATCATTGATTGTGGCCAATGCGGGTGGTGATTCGCTCACCTTTCTTGATCCGCGCACGGCGCAAGTTCAGCGCACCATCAAAGGCATTCTTGACCCCTATCATTTGCGGTTTTCACCAGATATGAAATGGTTCGTCACGGCCGCGAACAGGTTGAATCACATTGATATTTATCAATGGCAGCCCGCGCAGGCTGAGCCGCTCAAGCTCATCAAACGCATTGCTAGCAGCAAAACACCCAGCCACATGTGGATTGACAGCAAATCCACCACCGCCTACGTGACCATGCAAGACAGCGATGATTGGGTGGCCGTCGATTTGGCCACGCAGTCGATTCGTTGGCGCTCAGCCACGGGCGACATGCCGGCGGATATCTACCTCACGCCCGACGATAAATTTGCCTTCATTGGCCTGACGGCCAGCGACGGTGTGCAGGTGTTTGATGTATCCGCAGGCAGCTCTCAGCCGCCCAAACTCGTGAAAACCATCCCCACCGGCAAAGGTGCGCATGCCTTTCGCGCAGCGGGCGACAAGCGGCATGTGTTTGTGAGCAACCGTGTGGCCAACACCATCAGCAAGATTGATATGCAGACGCAAAGCGTGGTGGCGCAGTTTGCCGCGCCGGGCGGGCCTGATTGCATGGATATCTCATTGGATGGAAAATGGATGTATGTCACTTCTCGCTGGGCGAAAAAACTCACGGTGATTGATCTGCAAACGGGCAAAATCGCTCGCCAGATCAACGTGGGCCGCTCACCGCACGGAGTGTGGACGCTCGATCATGCGCCTCGTGAATAAGCCTTTCTTCGCTATTATTTTTATAGCAATCTGCGCAGGCTCGTTGCCGGCAAGAGCGCAATTAGGCTCAATTTTTGGCAAAAAACCTGCCCTTGCGGCACCCGCTGAGCCCGTGATTGCGCCGCCCGCGCTGTGCGACAAGCCGGTCTACCTCACGCTCGACACGGGCCACATGGAAGTGGCTCAATTCATGGCTGATACGCTCAACAAGCACAATGTCAAAGTCACCTTTTTTGCGGCCAATGAAAAGACGAAAGACGAGAGCACTTCTCTTGCGAAAAATTGGGGTGAAAAATTCTGGGCAGCGCGCGGCAAAGAAGGCCATGAATTTGCTTCTCACACTTGGGATCACCCGATTTTGAAAGGCGATGCACCGGGTATTGCCACGAAATTCATCGTATCGCCCACCGCAGGTGCGTTTGCCGGCCGCACGTTCACTTGGGAGCCCAAGAAATACTGCGAGCAGCTCGATCTCGCCAAAGAGCGCCTGGAGTTTTATACCGGCAAAAAGGCGCTCCCGATTTTCCGAGCGCCGGGTGGCAAAACCTCGCCCAAGCTTTTGGCAGAAGCTGAGAAATGCGGCTACAAACACGTTGGTTGGGCGGCGGCAGGCTTTTTGGGCGATGAGCTGCCCAGCGAGCGCGTATCGAACGATGCGTTGCTCAAACAAGCCCTGAAAAACATCAAAGCTGGCGACATCCTGATGGCGCATTTGGGCATCTGGAGCCGAAAAGACCCATGGGCGCCAGCTGTGCTTGAGCCTTTGATCATGGGGCTCAAGGAACAAGGTTTTTGCTTCAACACGATGCGGCAGCACCCAGCCTACAAAGATTGGATTGCTGCCAATGGCGGCTAATTTTTGCTTTCTGAAGGCTTCGTTTTGTGTTGCGCGGCTGCGAGGTTAGGGGCTGCAGTGTCTGCCCCCAGCAATTTTTTGAGCGCTGCGATGGGAACTTCCCCAGCTAACCAAAAAACCACATACCACACAGCCCAAACCAGCACAAAAAGTAAGATTTCAGCCCAAAACAGCTAGTTGCCAGCATAAATCCTAATTAGTTTGCTATATAAATAGGAGCAATGCTCAATCCGGTTTGATATTGCGAACTTTCACAATCTTCGCCCAGCGCACCGTCTCAACAGCCAAAAATGCACCAAAGGCCTCGCGCGGAATGCCGCCGATTTCTACACCTTCGCTGCTGAAGCGCTCCACCACTTCCTTGCGCTTGAGCACCTCATTGGCATCGCGAGCAATGCGGTCGAGCAGCTTGTCTTCCATCGCGCTTGGGGCCAACATGCCAAACCAATTGAGCGCTTCAAAGCCGGGGAGCGTCTCGCCCACAGTGGGCACATTGGGCAGAGCTTTGGAGCGCTTGCTGCCGGTGTAGGCCAGCGCTTTGAGCTTGCCATCTTTGATCAGTGGCAGGCTAGAGCTGGGGTTGTCAAACATGAATTGCACTTGGCCGCCTATCACATCGGTCAGAGCCGGCGGTGTGCCGCGATAGGGCACATGCAGCAGATTGAGTTTTTGCGTGTCAGCAATCAGCTCGGCCACCATGTGCGCCATGCTGCCATTGGCTGGCGAGGCGATGCTCACGGTTTTGTCGCCCTTGCCAGCTTCAATCAAATCCTTCACGTTGGCATAAGGCTGCTTGCCGCTGGTGACGAGGAACAGGCCATTGCGTACCACGAGCGTCACGGGCTTGAAATCTTTGTAGGTATCGTAGGGCAGCTTGGCGAACAGCGTTGGGTTCACAGCGAATGGCGAAGCCGTCATCAGCAAGGTGTGGCCATCTTTGGATTTGGCCACCAGATCCGTGCCGATCTGAGTGGATGCGCCGGGTTTGTTATCCACCAGCACCGACTGTCCCCATTTTTTGGAGAGCTCATTGGCCAAAATGCGCGCGGCGATATCGGTGGTGCCACCGGCGGCGTAGGGCACGATAATTTTGACGGTTTGCGAGGGCCAGGCCGCTGGGGCGTTTGATGCAGATGTGGTCGCAGCTGTAGGTGTTTGGGCAAAAGCGGAGCCTGCCGTCAAAATCAGCGCAGCCAGCGCAAAGGGAGTGTGAGTGAGTGTTTTGCGGCGATTCATGAGGTAGTCTCCAAAATTGAAATAACAGTTATAAAAAACCAAGCAAGCTGAATACTAAGTAATTTCGGCGACAGTTTTGTTGTGGGAAACGCATAGTGGGAATTGCGTAAGTAGTTGCCATAGCAGGCGATTTGACATGAGTTCAATAATTTCCTATAATTTCAGCAATTACTGAAACTATAGGAAACTCATGAAACTCACCCCTCTTGCTCAAAGTTTTGTGCTGCATTTCGGAGAAATGGGCAGCCGCTGGGGCATCAATCGCACGGTGGGGCAGATTTATGCGCTGCTCTTTGTGAGCGAGCGCCCACTGAACGCCGATGAGATTGCTGAAGCGCTGGATTTCTCGCGCTCCAATGTGAGCATGGGCTTGAAGGAGCTCGATTCTTGGCGGCTGGTAAAGCTACAGCATTTGCCAAGCGACAGGCGCGAGTATTTCAGCGCGCCCGATGATGTGTGGCTGATCTTTCGCACCTTGGCCGATGAGCGCAAAAAGCGCGAGATTGATCCAACGCTTTCGATGCTGCGAGATTCGCTCCTTGTGACGCCCACCAATCCGCAAGATGCACATGCCCAGCAACGCATGGCGCAAATGCATGAGCTGATTGAGCTCGTCACCACTTGGTTCACCGATATTCAGCGCCTCGATGAGCAAACCTTGCGCCAGCTCATGAAGATGGGCGCAGCTGCGCAGAAGCTGCTCGAATTCAAAGACATGCTGCTTTTCAAGAGCAAAGACAAAACCACAACCATAACGAGCAACGCGCCAAAAGAGACGGTGCCTGACCAGACACCACACAACCCTACGCCCCCGATTTTTTAGGAGCACGCCATGAGTGATAGTTTTGATCCCCTGATCTTGCACCGCATCCAGTTCGCGGCCAACATCAGCTTTCACATCCTCTTTCCCACGATCACGATCGCATTGGCTTGGGTGCTGGTGTTTTTCAAGCTCCGATTTGCCCGCACGCAAGATGCGAAATGGATGGAAGCGTATTTCTTTTGGGTGAAAATTTTTGCGCTCACGTTTGCGCTTGGCGTGGTGAGCGGCATCACGATGAGCTTTCAGTTTGGCACCAATTGGCCAGGCTTTATGAACACCGTGGGCAACGTCGCAGGCCCACTGTTGGCGTATGAAGTGATGACGGCTTTCTTTCTGGAGGCGAGCTTCTTGGGCGTGATGCTGTTTGGCTTGCAGCGCGTTGGCCACAAGTGGCATACCGTGGCGACATGCTTGGTTGCCTTCGGCACGAGCATGTCTGCTTTTTGGATTCTTGCGCTCAACTCGTGGATGCAAACGCCAGCAGGCTTTGAAATGCGGCCGAATGCCAATGGCGAGATGGTGGCTTTTGTGACCGATTGGTGGGCGGTGATTTTCAATCCATCGTTTCCCTACAAGCTCTCGCACATGATGATGGCATGCTTCGTCACGGTGGCTTTCTTGCTCGCCGGTATCAGCGCCTACCGCTGGCTGCGCGGTGATCGCAGTGCCAGCGTCAAGGCCACGCTGCGCACTGGCATTGTCATGGCAGCCGTGTGCTTGCCGATTCAGATTTTCTTAGGCGATTTGCATGGCTTGTCAACTTTGAAACACCAGCCCGCAAAGCTGGCTGCGATGGAAGGCATTTGGGAAACGCAGCGCGGTGCGCCGGCTGTGCTTTTCGCGCTGCCTGATGAGAAGTCGCGGGAAAATAAACACGAGATCAGCATTCCAAAACTCGCCTCGCTTTATTTGACGCATGACATCCATGGAGAAGTCAAAGGGCTCAACGATTTCGTGGGTGTGCATCCGCCTGTTGCGCCTGTGTTTTGGGGTTTTCGTGTGATGGTGGGCACGGGGCTGCTCATGCTGTTTGTCGGCTGGCTGGCTGTGTGGCAGCAGCGCAAGGGCAGGGAGCTTCAGCCCTGGCTGGCAAAAGTGTTTGTGGCCATGACGTTTTCTGGCTGGGTGGCCACGCTGGCGGGCTGGTACGTGACAGAGATTGGCCGGCAGCCTTGGCTGGTGACGGGTGTGCTCTCTACCAAGCAGGCGGCTGCAACGATTCCGACGCCAATGCTGGCGGGGACTTTGGCGATGTACATCACGGTGTATTTGATGCTGCTCGTGGCCTATATTTCGGTGCTGTTTTATCTCGCCCGAAAAGCTGGCTCTTCTGAGGTAAGGCCTTCATTTCAACTTGCAGGGAGCGCAGCATGAACGATCTTTTCACATTCAACGATTGGCTGCCGGTTATTTTCCTCGCCGTGATGGGCTTAGCCATGCTCGCCTACGTGGTGCTCGATGGCTATGACCTGGGCGTTGGCATCTTGCTGCGCCGCGCGAGCCAAGACGACAAAGACATGATGGTCAGCAGCATCGGGCCCTTTTGGGATGCCAATGAGACGTGGCTCGTGCTCGGCGTGGGCATTTTGCTCACTTGTTTTCCCGCAGCACATGGCATCATTTTGGGTGAGCTGTATCTGCCCGTGGCCCTGATGCTGGTGGCGCTGATTTTGCGCGGCGTGGCTTTTGAGTTTCGCGTGAAAGCGCAAGCGGCCTATCGCCCTTGGTGGGATCGGGCGTTTTATGCAGGCTCGCTGGGCGCTGCGCTATCGCAAGGCTGGATG
>JANNED010000343.1:0-7776 GCA_031388245.1 Variovorax sp. | reverse complement strand
GTCGGTTTAACCCGTCAAACCCACATAATTCTCAGCCAATACAGTTTGCGCGGCTTGAGATTGCATCAAGTCATTCAATTCAGCTTCTTGCACGCGCTGGCCAAAGCCCGCCGTGTCTGGAAAGCGATGCATCAAGTTGGTGAGCCACCACGAAAAGCGCTCCACGCGCCAAATTTTGCGCAACGCGCGTTGTGAGTAGGCTTCAATGCCTTGGCTGTCACGCTGTTGATAATGTTGCTGAAAGGCTTGCGCCAACATGCTCACATCGCTGGCGGCAAGATTCAAGCCCTTGGCTCCAGTGGGCGGCACGATGTGTGCCGCATCTCCGGCCAAGAAGAGCTGCCCCCAACGCATCGGCTCTGCCACATAGCTGCGCAAAGGCGCGATGCTTTTTTCAATCGATGCGCCAGTGATGATTTGCTCGGCAATCGATGCGGGGAGCCGCGATTTCAGGGTATCCCAAAAGCGCGCATCGCTCCAATCATCGAGCTTGTCTGTGATCGGGCATTGCACGTAATAGCGGCTGCGAAGGAGGCTGCGCATCGAGCACAGAGAAAAACCATCGGGGCTGTTGCCATAGATGACGGCATGCGGTGAGACCGGCGGCACATCGGCCAACACGCCAACCCAGCCAAACGGGTATTCGCGGGAGAATTCTTGCAATGTCTCTTTCGGAATGCTCTGCCTGCTCACACCGTGAAAACCATCACAGCCTGCGATGAAATCACATTCAATCTCGTGTGCGACACCGTTTTGAGTCAAGCAGATGCGAGGTTTGCTGCTGGTCAAATCATGCAAGCTCACATCTTTGGCCTCGTAAATGGTTGGCCGCCCCACGCTAGCGCGGTGATCCATCAAATCCTTGGTCACTTCAGTTTGGCCATAGGCCGTCACGGTTTTGCCACCCGTCAGTTTGGGCAAATCGATCGTGAGCAATTGCCCTGCAAACGACAAGCTTAAATGCGCATGCGGGATACCCTCCTTCAACAACCGCGCTCCCACCCCGGCAAATGTCAGCGCATCCACCGTGGTTTGCTCCAAGATCCCAGCGCGAATGCGCGAGAGCACATAGTCTGGGCTTTGCCGCTCCACAATGATGTGGTCAATGCCTGCTTTGTGCAGCAAAGCGCCGAGCAACAAGCCTGCCGGGCCCGCGCCAATGATGCCAACTTGAGTACGCATGGTTTGTCTCCAAAAAGCCAGAAATGAAGATACGCGTTGCGCAAAGTGAAAACAAGCCATCAGCGGGAATTACGCGCGATAAAAATATATTTTGCGCGATAATCGCGCAATGAATCGCCCACACTCCTCTGCGCTGCTGTTGGACAAACATGTCGCCCCCGCTGACTGGATCGAAGGCGCTGCCAAGGCGTTTGCTGTGCTGGAGAGCTTCAGCGCCGAGCGCCAGCGCCTGAGCATCACGCAGGTGGCGCAGCGCGCTGGCCTGACGCGCGCTGCCGCCCGCCGCCATGTGCTCACACTGCAAGCCTTGGGCTATCTGGAAGGTGAGGCCAATGTGCGCACGCCCACCTTTTGGCTGAGCCACCGCGTGCTTCGCTTGGCGGGCAACTATCTGGCCTCGGCGCGTTTGCCGCGCGTCACGCAGCCTTTGCTCAATCGCCTGGCCACGCAAACTGGCATGGCGCTTTCCGTGGCTGTGCTCGATGGCCAAGATGTGGTGATCGTGGCTCGCAGTGGCGAGCACCGCATGTCTGGCTCAGCCCTGCCATATGGCGTGCATCTGGGCGCGCGCTTGCCTGCCTTTGCGACCAGCACAGGGCGCGTGCTGCTCGCGCAATTGAGCAGCAAAGAGTTGAATGCTTGGTTCACTGCATGCAGCCTCCCGCGCCTCACGCCGCACACCATCACGCAGCGCAGGCCGCTCAAGGCTTTGATCGAGGCTTGTGCAGCCCAAGGGTTTTGCGAGGCTCGCCAAGAGCACGAGCTGGGCGTGAGCGCCCTCGCCGTGCCTTTGCACGATGGGCAGCGCACAGCCGTGGCCGCGCTCAATATTGTGGCAAGCGACGCGGTGGCATCAGAGGCCGCTGGATCGGTGGCCTCTTTGGCCAAACGCTACTTGCCGCTCATGCAAGCGGCTGCGGCGGAGCTTCGGATGATGCTTTGAGTCATGGCTCAGAAGGCTATGCTGGCATTCACCACATTAATGAGCCGGTCTGTTTTGGCCTAGCGTGCGTTGTGCTGCTCTTCGGATTTTGGTTTTACCCAATTGCTCATTGCTGAGCAGCCGCCTGCCCGCGCTTGACGTCAATTTTCTGCAACACGATCAGACCCAACGCAAACAGCACCGTGGTCGATGCAATCGCAATGCGCTGATTGCCGCCCGTGATCCACGTGATCGCGCCATAGGTGAGCGGCCCGATGATGCTGGCCAGCCGCGTGGCAAAGCCCCACAGGCCGTAAAACTCGGCGAGCTGTGCCTTGGGCGCAAACATGCCCGCCATCGCGCGGCCTGCAGATTGACTCGAACCCATGCAAAAGCCCGCGAGCGCGGCGGCATACCAAAAACCGCCTTTGGTGGTGGTGAGCGCAGCGATGATGCAGGTGGCCATCCATCCGACCAAGGTGATGCCCAGGCTCATTTTGTGGCCAATACAATCTTGCAAATAGCCAAAGCCAAATGCGCCCACCGCCGCTGCAATGTTGAGTACAAAAATCAACACCATCGTCTCTTGCGGCTTGAAGCCGATGACTTGCTCGGCATAAATTGCGGCAATTGAGATCGCCACCATCACGCCGCCTTGATAAAACACCGCGCAGAGCATGAGCCACATGAAATCTGTGTAACGGCGCGCATTTTGAAAAGTCGCTTTGAGCTGAATGAATGATGCTCTGAGGCCGCTCTCCTGCAAAGCCTTGGAATTGGGCTGAGCGCGTTCTTGCAGCAGCTTAAAAGTAACCATGGCCGAGGCGCCATAAATCACAGCCGTGATGATCATCGTCACGGGCACAAATTTTTCTGCCGGAATCCCGCCGCCTTGTGCCCAAAGCACATACCCCAAGCAAATACCCAGTGCTAACATACCGCCAAAATACCCAAAGCTCCAGCCCCAACCGCTGACCCGGCCCAAGGCTTCTTGCTTAGCCAGCTCAGGCAGAAAAGCTGCCGTCAGCGTCTCGCCGTAGCTGTAAAACATATTCGAGATGACAATCAAAAAGAAAGCCAGCGCCACCGTGCCCGGCCCGGTGAAAGCCAGCGCTGCCGTGCTGAGCACGCAGCCGGCGGTGAAGATCATGAGATAACGCTTCTTCGCAGCGCGCATATCGGCCATCGCGCCGATGCTGGGCATGGTGAGCATCACAATCGCATACGAAATCGAGAGCGCGAGCGTCCAAGCAAAGGTGGCCCATTCGGCTTTTTGCGCAATGCCGCCCACAAAATAAGCGGCATACACGGCCGTGATCACCACCGTGGTGTAGCCCGAATTGGCAAAGTCATACATCGCCCAGCCAAACACCTCACGTTTTTTCACGCCGGGGTTGAGCGCATCTTGACTAAATATGGCCATGGGTGTCTCCTGAATTGAATTCAAAGCCATTTTGAACGTAGCTGATGCTTAAACTTCATACTAGGCAGAGAAAAACACAAAAATGCGGTCGCGAAATACGCAAAAAAGACCCATAACACATGAATCATCCACCAGCTACGCTACGACCCTCCTTTTTCATCGTTACTTTTTTTGGATTTCTTGAGCGACTTTCGCGTAAATTTCGCGTCTTTCGCGGCCGTATTCGTATTGAATTTGTCTTTTAAACTCACGCCATGGCCAAACTGTATTTTCGCTACGCCGCAATGAACGCTGGCAAATCCACCGCGCTATTGCAAGCAGCCTTCAACTATGAAGAGCGCGGCATGCAGATTGTGCTGCTTACCGCTGAACTCGATCATCGTGATGGCACTGGAAACATCGCATCGCGTCTTGGGCTGGAGCGCAAAGCACTCACTTTCAATGCACAACACAGCATGGCAGAGCGTATTGCCGCAGCTCAGCGGCTTGCTTGGATATCAAAGATCGCGTGCGTGCTGATTGATGAGGCGCAATTTCTCAATCTCGCTCAAGTGGAAGAGCTGCATCGCTGGGCGCATGCGCACAACACGCCAGTGATGTGCTATGGGCTGAGAAGTGATTTTCAGGGCAAGGCTTTTGAAGGCTCAGCTGCGCTCTTGGTGCTGGCCGACGAGGTTGAAGAGATGAAAACGATTTGCGATTGCGGTAAAAAAGCCAGCATGAATGCTCGTTTTGATGATGAAGGCCTCAGGATTCGTGATGGTCACCAAGTCTTGATTGGCGGCAACACGCGTTACCGTGCGCTCTGCCCGGATTGCTTCTATGCCGCTGTGGATTGAAGCAGCCTCTGACAGATGAGTTCGCCCAAAGCCATGCTGCTCGTCAAGCCCGGCGATTCGATGCCAAAAAGATTGATCAAACCTGCAATGCCATGCACAGCCTCGCCTTGAATGCAGAAATCTGCCGCTGCTTGGCCTTCGCCCACGATCTTCGGGCGCACGCCGCTGTAGCTGGGCTCGATCTGCCCATCGCGCAACAATGGCCAGTATTTGCGCACCTCGGCATAAAAATGGCTTGAGCGGCTCGGATCAACGCTGTAATCTATTTGACGGGGATCCGTGATGTCTCTAAGCCACTGCACATCCGGCCCAAACTTGGCTTGGCCACCCAAATCCACCGTGATGTGAACGCCTAAGCCCGCTGCATCGGGGATCGGGTAGATCAGATGCTGAAAAGGCGCTTTGCCGCTGAGGCTGTAGTAGTTGCCCTTCGCATAATGGGCTTGCGGCACATGCTGCGCAGCCAAGCCTTGCATGCGCTGCGCCAGCTGGGGTGCATACAGACCCGCAGCATTGATCAAGTGCTGAAAGCCCATCTGAAACGATTCACTCAACGCTCCTTTTTCTATAGCAGAGTAGGCAGACAATACGCCGGCAATTGGGCTATTTTGATCAAAAAATTCAATTTTTTCTACTTCTGTGGCCAACACCACCATGCCGCCTGCATGCTCCAAATCGCCATGAAGCGATGTCATCAAATCGTGGCTGCTCACAATGCCCGTAGTGGGCGAAAGCAGGGCTTCGATGCATTCAAGCTCGGGCTCCAAGGCTTTCGCTTGCTCGCGCGTGAGGCGCTTCACCGGCACACCGTTGGCCTGAGCTTGCGCCTCGATTTGAGCGAGCTTGGGCAACTGCGAAGCATGGGTTGCCACAATCAATTTGCCACACTGCCGAATCGGCAAACCACGCTCTGCGCAGTAGGCATACAGCATGTCTTTGCCGCGCACACACAGCTTGGCTTTGAGTGAGCCCGTGGGGTAATAAAGCCCAGCATGGATCACTTCGCTGTTGCGCGAACTCACGCCCTGGCCGATGGCTTTTTCTTTTTCGATCACCAGCACCTCGCGCCCCGCAAGCGCCAAGGCGCGAGCCACGGCCAAGCCAACGACACCCGCGCCAATCACGACGACTTCTATGCTGTCCATGCTTGTTCGAATCCGTCGAGCACATTCACGGCATTTGTGCCGAGCTCAGCCGCCGCATAGCCGCCCTCCAAGATGAAGACCGTGGGCAAACCCAGCTTCGCAATCCGCGCACCCAGCTTGGTGAAATCATCGCTTTGCAGCGCAAATTTTGAGATAGGATCACCCGCAAATGTATCCAGCCCAAGAGAGATGACGAGGGCCTGTGCACCGTGGTGTGCCACGCGCTGGCAAGCCTGCTCTAGCGCATCAAACCATTCCGGCGTATTGCTGCCAGCAGGCAATGGCAAATTCAAGTTAAAGCCCATGCCAGCGCCCTCGCCTGTTTCATCGGCATGGCCTAAGTAAAACGGATATTCTGTGAGTGGGCTGCCGTGAATGCTGGCAAACAGCACATCGGAGCGGGTATAAAAAATGCTCTGTGTGCCATTGCCGTGGTGATAATCCACATCCAAAATGGCTACGCGCTGGCGGCCTGCATTGAGCAGGGCCTGCGCGGCGACAGCGGCGTTGTTTAAAAAGCAGTAGCCACCCATGAAATCAGCTCCAGCGTGATGACCCGGCGGGCGCGTGGCACAAAACGCGGCTGGAGCACCTTGAATGATGGCCTGCGCAGCGCTGGCCGCCGCATCTGCGCCCGCCTTGGCCGCAGCCCATGTGCCTGCCACCAGCGGTGTGCCGTTGTCCATTGAATACAGGCCGAGCTTAGCGATGAAGTTATCGGGCTCGGTATCGCTGCGCAGCGTGCGTGTGGGCCAGACAGACGGAAAAGGCTGCTGTGTTGCGTTGGCAGGATCCATCACCAACCACTGCGCCCAAGCCGTTTGCAAAAAATTCAGATAACGCGCGGTATGAATTTGCGCCAGTACGCTCGTGCTGTCTACAACCGGTGTGAGAAGCGTATGGCCGCGAGCAATCAGTTGCGTGCTCACATACTCCACTCGCACGGGCTTTTCAAAGCAAGGCACACGCTCACCTCGGTAAAACTCATACTCGGGGGCATGCAGTGCGTGATGAGGGCTGAAAAAAGTGATCATCGGTGAGCAACCCATTGCAAGCTCTCCCTATAAGCTGCGCGGATCAAGCGCCATCAGCGCCAGCACCAAGGCTTTGAGGTTTTCATACAGCGGCGCAAATCCGTCGGTCAACGCCAGTGTTTGTTCGTTCATATAAAGCGCTCGATTGATTTCAATTTGCACGCTATGGCGATGCTTTAGAGGCTCTGCGTAGCGGCGCACCAGCTCCACACCTTTGTAGGGATGGTTGAGCGTCACGCGATAACCTTGATTGCTGAGATGCTCCGAAATAAATTGCAAAACCTCTTGGCTTGATGTGGTGTGATCCCGATTGCCCAGCACCACATCGGCGTGCTTTTCACCTGGGAAATCCGTGGCATGGCTGCCTGCGATTTCAGGCATGCTGTGACAATTGATGTGCAAACTGTAGCCATGCCTCGCATGCGCCGCATCAATCGCAGCTTGCACCGCAGCATGGTATGGCTTCCAGCACAGCGCAATGCGCCTCTCAACTTCTTGCACACTGAGCTGCCGCGCATAAATCGGCTCGCCCTCATCGGTGGCTCGCCAGATTAAGCCTTTGCCCAATCGGCGCTTGGAGAGCACCGCTGGATCGCGCCATTCCACAGGCTGCACCCAAGGCGCTTCCAGCATATCGGGATCGATCTCGGTGAGATTGCGATTCGCATCCAAATAGCTGCGAGGAAAATGCGCCTCAATCCAAGCGCAGCCCAGATCGGAGGCAAAGCTGTAGAGCTTTTCTACGTGCGTGTCTTCCGCGCGGCGCAGCGCCAGCAGATCGCAAGCAAAGCCAAAATCTGGTGGATAGAACGTTCCGCTGTGCGGAGAATCGAGCACCAGAGGCGAGCTGCCTCGGTGCGTAGTCACAAAATGCATGATGCGTAGAGCTTAATCCAAACTGATCTTGGCAAATTTCGCAATGCGCTGCATTTTTTCAATTTCTTTCTTGATTTGCAGCGCAAACTCCTGCGGCTTGTTGCCGGATGCAAACAAACCTTGGTTTTTGAGTTTATCAACCAAAGCCGCATCCTTGAGCGCCGTCACAACAGCTTGATGCATCCTGCTGACGGTCGACTCAGGGGTTCCCGCAGGTGCAAGCAAACCAAACCAGGATGCATCGTTGTTTGAAAACAAGCTTTTCTCAGCATAGGTCGGCGTGTCTTTCAGCACGTCAAGCCGCGTGCCCCAAGCCACTGCCAAAGCTTTGAGCCGCCCACCTTGGATATGCGAC
>JANNED010000322.1:0-3374 GCA_031388245.1 Variovorax sp. | reverse complement strand
CGACAACGGAATATCCGCCATGTCTTTCTTGATCATCGCCATCGCGGCCTGCAAATCATCTCTCTTCGCACCCGTCACGCGCACCGATTCGCCTTGAATGCTCGCTTGCACTTTGATTTTGCTGTCTTTGATCAGGCGCTGAATTTTTTTGCTGTCTTCCTGCGCAATGCCTTCTCGCACTTTGATCACCTGCTTGACCTTATCGCCGCCGATTTTTTGGATGTCACCGACATCCAAGAAGCGCACATCCACACTGCGCTTGGTCAGCTTGGCGCGCAAAATATCGTCGATCTGCGTGAGCTGAAAATCAGCGTCGCCAATGAGCGTGATTTCCTTTTCCTTGAACTCGATCGATGCGCCTGTCCCCTTGAAATCAAAACGTGTGCCAATCTCTTTGGCGGTGTTGTCGACCGCGTTTTTGACTTCAACGAGATTGGGTTCGCAAACGGTATCAAAACTGGGCATGGCGCTCTCGATTCAGATGAATAACGGACGTGATTTTGAGGTGAGACAATCACGCTATGTTAATTGAAAAAAATGTGCCATTGCAGCACCACAACAGCTTTGGCATCGTTGCCAAAGCCTTGAATTTAGCGCGAATTTCTAGCGCCGAGGCGCTGCAAGCGGCTTGCAAAACCCATGATTTTGCCTCTGAGCCGCCCTTCATTTTGGGCGGCGGCTGCAATATCGTGCTGACGGGCGATGTGAAGCCGCTGGTGCTGAAAATTGAGATCATGGGCAAGCGCTTGGTGTCTGAGACGGCCAAGCATGTCGTCATCGAAGCGGGCGCGGGCGAGGATTGGCACACTTTTGTGGCCTGGAGTGTGGCGCAGGGCATGCCGGGGCTGGAGAATTTGGCGCTGATCCCGGGCAGCGTGGGCGCTGCGCCGGTGCAAAACATCGGCGCTTACGGCATTGAGCTGCAAGACCGCTTTCACAGCCTAGATGCCGTGAATCTGCACAATGGCGAGCTCTTTACTTTGGAAGCCTCGCAATGCGCATTCGGTTATCGCGATTCGGTGTTCAAGCACGCCACGCAGACGGGGCTGCTTGGTAAGGCGGTGATCACCGCCGTGCGCTTTGCTTTGCCCAAAGCTTGGCGGCCCGAGCTCTCGTATGCCGATTTAGGCAGGAAGTATGCTGATTATTTAAAGAAAATGGACAGTTTGCCAGCAGAGAATCTACGTAGTGTGCTATTAAAAGGTGAGCAAATCTCACGCAAGATGTGGCTCAATATGCTGCCCGAGCTCATTCCGACTGCGCCGCAAATCATGGATTGGGTGGTGCAGATTCGTCGCGCTAAGCTGCCAGACCCTGCCAAGATGGGCAATGCTGGTAGTTTCTTTAAAAACCCTTTCGTCACGCCTGAGCAATGCGCCGATATCGTCTCGCGCGAGCCGCGCGTGGTGAGCTACAAAATGGCCGATGGCTCGGTCAAGCTGGCTGCGGGCTGGTTGATCGAGGCCTGCGGCTGGAAGGGGCGCGGCGTGGGCAATGCAGGCGTGTATGAAAACCAAGCGCTGGTGCTGATCAACAAAGGCACAGGCACAAAAACGCCGGCGACCGGCGGCGAGGTGATGACGCTGGCCAAGGCGATTCAAACCAGCGTTTATGAACGGTTCGGCATCATGCTCGAACCTGAGCCGGTGGTCGTTTAGGGCTGGCTGGAGCACGTAAGTGCTTGTCGTAACTTGATTTTTAGAATGGATATTGATTAAAATTCAATCAATATTGATTTTTGGAGAATTGTCATGGCCATCCAAATTGCTAACCCTGATGTCGTGCGGAAAATTGAGAGGCTAGCTGCCACGCTGAACATCAGTAAAACGGGTGCCGTGGAGCGAGCGCTTGATGCGTTTTCTGGCACGCTGACTGTTTCTGACAGGAAAGAATCAAAACGCTTAGACCGGGAGAGGCGAAAAACCGCCATGCTGGGAATACTCGCTACCTGTGATCGCCTGCCTGATGCCATGCCGGGCAAAAACGATCTTGACTGGGATGAGTATGGATTGCCGATATGAGCGGCCGAAGCATAGCCGTTGATTCCTCTGCATTGGTTGCCATCATTTTGGGTGAGCCTGAACGCGAAGCCTTTATGGATTGCATTTTGGACAGTGAGCAAGTTTTAATCACGACAGCAACGCTGCTCGAAATACGCATCGTGCTGTACAACAGAAAGCAATATCCGGGAATCACAAAATTGAATGAGTTTTTGGCGCAAGCGCCTGTTTTTTATGTTGAGCCCGACATCAGCATGATTGAGTTGGCATTCAATGCTTTTCTGTTTTACGGCAAAGGTCACGGCCACAAAGCGCAATTGAATCTGGGTGATTTGTTTAGCTACGCGTTGGCCAAATCGCGGGGTATTCCGCTGCTTTTTAAAGACGAGGATTTTGCGCTGACGGATATCGCGCGAGCTGCTTGAGCTTCATCGCTGTGCCTTGAATCTGGGCTAAAATCAGAGGCTTTGCTGGAATTGCTGTCAAGCACAGTTTCAGCTCTCAAACTCCCCGATTTTTTATCAGTTCACCGAAAGAAAACCATGGCCATCGAACGCACTCTCTCCATCATCAAACCCGACGCTGTTGCTAAAAACGTGATCGGTCAGATCTACGCTCGTTTTGAAGCAGCTGGCCTCAAAGTGATCGCTGCAAAAATGGTGCATTTGTCGCGTGGCGAGGCTGAGCAGTTTTATGGCGTTCACAAAGCTCGCCCGTTTTTCAATGATCTCGTGAATTTCATGATCTCCGGCCCCGTGATGATTCAGGCTCTTGAAGGCGAAGGCGCGATTTTGAAGAACCGCGATTTGATGGGCGCGACCGACCCGAAAAAAGCCGCTGCAGGTACGATTCGCGCAGACTTTGCCGACAGCATTGATGCCAATGCTGTGCATGGCTCAGACGCCGCTGAAACAGCAGCCGTGGAGATCGCGTTTTTCTTCGCTGGCCTGAATGTCTATTCACGCTGATGGTTCGGCGTGTCTTGAGTCACTATCAATTCAGTAGCATACTACGCAGATAATACGCCGGCGAACTGCTCAAAATGACCCCAAAACAAACGGTCAACCTGCTGGATTTCGATCTTGATGGGTTGACCGTTTTTTGCGAAGGGCTGGGCGAAAAAGCCTTCCGTGCCAAGCAGTTGTATCGCTGGATTCATCAAAAAGGCGCGAGTGATTTTGCGCAGATGAGTGATTTGGCGAAATCGCTGCGCGAGAAGCTGCAAGGCATGGCTCATGTCACGCCGCTCAAAGTGCTGATTTTTCTCCAACAATATCGCGGACTTGTTGTCTTGATGCAAAATATTTTCCTTGATCGCGTAGCCCTGTGCCTCCATGAAAAGTCTAGTCCATAGCACTTGGTTAATCGCGTCAT
>JANNED010000341.1:0-2196 GCA_031388245.1 Variovorax sp. | reverse complement strand
GTGATGATCCTTTCATCAGCGGCATCCGCATCGCACAAAATGCGCCCGGCGTGGTGCGCTTGGTGCTTGATCTCAAGCAAAGCGCTCTGCCTCAAGTCTTTAATTTGCCGCCGATTGCCGCCTACCAGCATCGCTTGGTGTTTGATTTGTATCCCACAGCGCCACCCGATCCGTTGCTGGCCTTGATTGCAGAAAAAGAGAAAGCCCAAGCAGCCAGCTCGCCCGCTGCGCCTGCATCTGCGCCCAAAACGACCCAAAACCCGAAAGACCCACTGGGCGATTTGATCGCCCAGCAGAGCCAGCGCCCTGTTGCTTCGCTGCCCGCAAACACATCTAAAACCATAGCACCCCGCATAGATTCTGTGCCGGTAAACAGCCCAAAAGCACCAGAGAAATCGCCCGAGCTGCCGGCCACAGTCAGCACCGACCGCTTCATCGTGATCGCACTCGATCCTGGCCACGGCGGCGAAGACCCCGGCGCGATTGGCCCAGCAGGCACGAAAGAAAAAGACATCGTTCTCTCGGTCGCTCTCAAGCTGCGCGAGCGCATCAACGCCACCACATTGCAAGGCAACAGCGGCCGCTATCCGATGCGCGCCTTCCTCACGCGCGATGGCGATTTTTTTGTGCCGCTCGCCGTGCGCGTGCAAAAAGCGCAGCGCGTACAGGCCGATTTGTTCATCAGCATCCATGCCGATGCCTTCACCGTGCCGACTGCGCGCGGTGCGAGCGTCTTTGCGCTCAGCGAAAAAGGCGCAACCAGCGCTGCCGCGCGTTACATGGCGCAAAAAGAAAACAGCGCCGATGCCGTTGGCGGCATCAGCGTGCAAACCAAAGACGCACAGGTCCAGCGCGCCCTGCTCGACATGAGCACCACCGCGCAAATCAACGACAGCTTGAAGCTGGGCAGCCAAGTGCTCGGCGAGATCGGAAGCTTCGCCAAGCTGCACAAGCCGCGTGTGGAGCAAGCTGGTTTTGCGGTGCTCAAAGCGCCCGACACCCCCAGCGTGCTGATCGAGACTGCCTTCATCAGCAACCCCGAAGAAGAGCAAAAACTGCGCGATGAAGCTTACCAAGACCAGCTCGCCAGCAGCATCTTGCGCGGCCTGATGAGCTATTTTGCAAAAAATCCGCCTCTGGCTCGCACGCGCACGCGCTCCTGAAATCATGATCTGGCCTGCCAAAAAATGCAATCCAAAGGCTGATCGCCTGCGTATCTGCTCAATCGCCGCGAATTTTGTAAGATGAAAACGCTGGCAACGACTCAAAATAGCTCCCAGCCACTGAAAACAACCATGCCCAAAACTCTGCTGCTGTTCAATTACGACTGGGATGCCACCGCTGCTTTGGCTCTTGCTGAGCAGGGGCATGCTTTCGACACGCGCGGCTTTGATTTGTTTAGCTTCCCTAGCAATGCCAATCTGCCTTTTTTCAGCATGGATCGCTTTGTCAACAAGCTCGCTGCGCAAGCCAAGCGCGAAAGCTGGCAGGCGGTGAGCTCGCAGCATGAGCAGTTTGGCGCACTCGCTGCTGCGCTGCTGGCCGAGAAAATGGGTTGGCCAGGCACCTGCCCAAAAGCTGTAGCGGCCTGTCAACACAAGCTTTATGCACGACAGGTTTTAAGCCAAGTTGCGCCCGAGGCCAATGTGACATTCACCCGCCTGCCCTGCGCCTATGGCGAAGATGTGCCTCAAGGCCTGCAATACCCAGCTTTCGTCAAGCCCGTCAAAGCTGCTTTCTCTGTGCTCGCTCAAGTTGTGCGCTCGCGCGATGAGCTGCAAGCCTTTACGCGCTTTGGTGCGTATGAGCTGTGGGTGATCAAGCATTTGGTGCGCCCGTTTGAAGAAGTGTGCGAGCGTCTGCTGCCCGGCGCGGGCACGGCGCACAGCATGCTCTTGGAAGAGCCGATGCGTGGGCAGCAATACAGCTTGGATGGCGTGGCCTTTGAGGGTCGCATCCAGCCCTTGGGTGTGGTAAACAGCATCATGTATCCCGGCACGCAAGCCTTCATGCGCTTTGACTATCCTTCGCGCTTGCCTCAAGCAGCGCAGGATCAGGCACTCGATGTGGCCAAGAAATTCCTGTATGCCGTGGGCTTCACGCACGGCATGTTCAACATGGAGTTTTTCTATTGCGCTGCGACGCAAACCCTCAAGGTGATCGAATTCAACCCGCGCATGGCTTCGCAGTTTTCTG
>JANNED010000259.1:0-10777 GCA_031388245.1 Variovorax sp. | reverse complement strand
TGCCGCATCGCGTGCAGCCGTGGCCTCCAGCGTTGACGCGAAGAGCGCAGGCTCGATTGGCTTTAACAGTACGATGCGTTATGTGAGCAACAGCAAGAAAGAGCTGGTGGTGATTTCTCGCTCTGGCGAGATCATCATTGTTGATGACAATGGCCGCGAGCGCGAGCGCCACAAAGTACCGTATGGTGCTGTGCTGGCTGTTAAAGCCGATGAGCAGATCAAAGCAGGCAAAATTTTGGCCAATTGGGACCCGCTCACCCGCCCTGTGATCACTGAGTTTGCAGGTAAAGCCAGATTCGAGAATGTCGAAGAAGGCTTGACAGTGGCCAAGCAGATGGATGAAGTCACGGGTTTGTCAACGCTGGTTGTGATCGATCCGAAGCGCCGTGGTGCAACCAAGGTTGTGCGCCCACAGGTCAAACTGATTGATGCGGCTGGCAAAGAAGTCAAAATCCCCGGCACCGACCACTCGGTGACGATTGGCTTCCAAGTCGGTGCGCTGATTCAAGTGCGTGATGGCCAAGATGTGGGCCCAGGCGAGGTGCTCGCACGTATTCCGGTCGAAGGCCAGAAAACGCGCGACATCACGGGCGGCTTGCCGCGCGTGGCTGAGCTGTTTGAAGCCCGCTCACCGAAAGACAAAGGCATTTTGGCTGAGATGACCGGCACGATCTCCTTCGGTAAAGAAACCAAAGGCAAGATTCGTTTGCAGATCACTGATCCAGAAGGCAAAGTCTGGGAAGAGTTGATCCCGAAAGAGAAAAACTTGCTGGTGCACGAAGGCCAAGTGGTCAACAAAGGCGAAAACGTGGTGGACGGCCCTGCTGATCCGCAAGACATTCTCCGCTTGCTTGGCATGGAAGAGCTCGCGCGCTACATCGTCGATGAAGTGCAGGATGTCTATCGCTTGCAAGGCGTGAAGATCAACGACAAGCACATCGAGACCATCGTGCGCCAGATGCTGCGCCGTGTGGTGATTGATAACGTCGGTGATTCAAACTACATCGCTGGTGAGCAAGTCGAGCGTTCGCAATTGCTCGATGCCAATGATGCCCTGCGCGCAGCTGGCAAGTTGCCTGCAACGTACACCAACTTGCTGCTCGGTATCACCAAGGCATCGCTGTCCACCGACAGCTTTATCTCGGCGGCATCGTTCCAAGAGACCACCCGCGTACTCACCGAAGCTGCCATCATGGGCAAGCGCGACGAGCTGCGTGGCTTGAAGGAAAACGTGATTGTGGGCCGCTTGGTGCCAGCCGGCACCGGCATGGCCTACCACAAAGCCCGCAAAGCTAGAGAAGCCATGGACGACGCCGAGCGCCGCGCCATTGCGGATGCGGAAGCCGTTGAGTTGGCGGAAGCGACAGGCTCAGAGCAGACGAGCAACGTGGCGTAAGCTTCTTTTCTCTTTCTCGCTATAGCGACTTGGTTGAAACCAAGTCGCTATTTTTTTGATAGCTGTTCGTGCATATTGCACAGCTGCTACTTGTCTAAAAAGCTATTCAAAATAGATTCTATTGGCGAAAAAAGCGTATCGCCAGCATGAAATCTACATAGCATGCTCTTTAATTGATAGCAATTAATGTTGCTCTGAGAAAGCTAAATTTAATCCCAAACCAGCAAAAGCACTGGCAAAACCACGCCGCATCCAATTTTGTACACGTTCAGAATTCATCACCAAATTGCGAAATGCATGCGCAAGTAAGCCGTAAACAGCAAAAACGATGAAAGTCATCAGCATGAAGATGCTGCTCAAGATCAGCATCTGAGAAAGAGGCGATACCGCACTGGGCGAGACGAATTGCGGCAGAAAAGCCAAAAAGAAGATGGTGAGTTTTGGATTGAGTAAGTTCAGCAAGACGGCTTTGCTCACCAACTGCCAAGCACTGGTCGCCTGCGGTGTTTGATCAAACACAAAGCCTGAGCGATCTTGCCAAGTGGCATAAGCCAAGTAGAGCAAATAGGCCACACCTGCATATTTCAGCAAGCTAAAGGCCAGAGCGCTGGTATGCATGATGGCAGCCAGCCCAGCGATGGTGGCCAGCAAGTGTGGCACGATACCCAAGGTGCAGCCCAAAGCCGCCCAAAGGCTGGCGCACTGGCCGCGCATCAAACCCGTGGATACTGTGAAAACTGCGCCAGTGCCGGGGATGAGAACGACAATGAACGAGGTGATAAGAAAGTCAAGGGTGATCATGCTGACCATGATACCGCCTCCATAAAGAGAAGGCGAAAAAACCAGGCTCAACGCGCTCTAATCAAGGCAAACTGCGCCATCTCTCCCCTGCGAAACAAAACATTGATCGGCTTACTGCGATCTGCTTTGGACAACGCGGCATCGAATTCAGCAACCGTGCTGACCTCGGTGTTGGCCACAGCAACAATCACATCACCTTCGCGTAGTCCAGCGCGAGCGGCGGCTTCGAGAGCCGCTGTCACGCGCACGCCGCCTTTGAGTTTGAGATCTTTCTTTTGTGCCTCTGTTAATTCAGCCACGGCGAGGCCGACAGCTTGACCCGCGCCAGTGGGTTTGGGCGGTTCAGCAGGCGCGGCGGCTTTTTTCACCGGAGCCTCAGCAGGAATCTCGACCAGCGTGACAGTCAGATCGCGAGATTGGCCACGGCGAAATACGGTGATGGTGCTTTTGGTGCCAGGCTTGGTGCCGCCCACAATTCGCGGCAAATCGGTCGATTTCTCAATCGTTTTGCCATCGAATTTGGTGATCACATCCCCTGCTTCCACGCCAGCTTTCGCGGCGGGTGCATCCGCTTCTACGGAGCGCACCAGTGCGCCAGCAGGCTTGGGCAAGCCGATTGATTCTGCAATTTCTTTGCTCACTTCGCCGATCTGCACCCCAATTCGGCTGCGCACAACGCGGCCAGTGGCGCGCAATTGCTCGCTCACACGCACAGCTTCATCAATCGGGATGGCAAACGAGATGCCTTGGAAACCGCCAGAACGAGAATAGATTTGGCTGTTGATGCCCACCACTTCGCCGCGCAAATTGAGCAAAGGGCCGCCAGAATTGCCAGGGTTGATGGCGACATCGGTCTGGATGAAAGGCAGAAAATCGCCAGTCTCGCGGCCTTTGGCACTCACGATACCTGCTGTCACGGTATTTTCTAAACCAAACGGTGAACCAATCGCCATCACCCACTCGCCGACGCGGAGTTTGCCCACATCGCCAATTTTGACGGCTGGCAGGCCAGTCGCTTCGATCTTGATCACGGCCACATCGGTGCGCTTGTCAGCGCCGATGATTTTGGCCTTGAGTTCGCGCTTATCGGTCAGTGTGACAATCACCTCGTCGGCACCCTCAACCACATGCGCATTGGTCATGATGAAGCCGTCTGCTGAAAGAATAAAGCCTGAGCCCACGCCGCGCGGTACTTCGCGCTCTTCTTGCGGCGCATTGTTACGGGGCGCATTGCCTCTTGGTGTTCCGGGTACACCGGGGATCCGATCGCCGAAGAAGCGGCGAAAGAACTCTTGCATTTCTTCATCCATGCCTTCCAAATTGCCGCCACCGCCACCGCTGCCGGCGCGGGAAGACACTTTGGCCAGTGTGCGAATGTTCACCACACTTGGCCCATTGGCTTCGGCCAGATCAGCAAAATCGGGCAGTGTGATGCGTACGCCAGTTTGCGCTTGCGCTTGTTGGATGGGTAGCAAAACAGAGCTGCCCAAGCATACAAGGCTGACGGCGCTGGCGAGCAGGGTGGCTTGCAAGCCATGTTGGAGTTTGGATGCGTAAGAGTTTTTCATGGCGCTTAGCGTAGATGAGTGGAAAGGGGAAAAGACGCGGTATGGCGAAAACGGGTGATCGAAAAAAATGGTTTACTTCTTGCGCTCTAGCGAAGCGGCAAAGTTTCGCAATGTTTGCGGCGGCACCTCTCCCACTGCGGTGAGGAAGAATTCATTCATGCGGCGAAACAAAGAGTTGGTCGCACCCGTGCTCGCCACGCCCTCTTGGCTGTGGCGGGATTTGTCAAAAGTTTCGATAAACAAAGATACGCTGGCCAAGCCGTCAGAGAACACCCATTGCACTGTGCCATCCGTCGCGCTGGCAGGGCTTGCGCCACGCTTGTGGCAGCTCACACTTTTAAAGCCTGGTACGGATGATTTGAGTGCCCAGCCCTCGGCGACAGCCGTCGTTTTGATCACATCTGCATGTTCAACGCGCCAGCCGCCTTCTGGCTTCATCATTTGCCTGAGCTTATCGGCCTTGACCGGTGCTTCGAGTTGCAGCTCAGAAAAAGCCGCTTGTTCAAGAATTGCGCCACCAGCGTCCAAGGTTTGTAGTTTGAGCACCAGCGCACTTTTGCGCTCCGTCCAGAGCCGATAGCCGTAGCGCAGGTTGTCGCGGGGTGCAAGCTGCACAACATCCGCTTCAAAGCCAGCAATGCGCTCAATGCCTTGCGATTTGACGGTATAAAACTCTGGTATTTGATTCGTGCCGGGTTTGAGAAAATCCGTCAAGCCAGCGCCAGCTCCCATGCCTTCGCGTTTTTCCATGCGCACGAGTTTGATGTCGGGCATGAACGTGACGATTTTGTCGTCTTGGCGGATGGAGCTGCGTGGTGCGCCTGTCAGCGTCTCCACACGCTCAATTTGGCTGTTTCCATCGCAAGCATGCCAAATGCGCGCACTGCTCATGCCTTCGCGAGAAGATTGCACCAGCGTGCCGATGTAAGAGCGCTTGCTCATGGAGGCTTGATGCATGCGCACCAGCCATTCGTTGATCGAGACGGCACCATCGCCGGTTGGGGCGGCTGCGGATGTGTTGGCCTGCGCGAAGGCCAGCGGAGCTGCCAAGCAGCTCAGAAAAAGCAATCCACATGCTATTAAAAAATGAGCATAATGTGCAGTGAATATGCCGGCAAATGCGATTTTTTGTTTGTAAAACATGGCGACAGAGGGTTGGGCAGATCTCAAGGCCGTGTGCCGCCAAGCGATACGCTTCGCAGCGAGCCGGCGGGCTGTTGCAATGCAGAGGCACCGCCAAATTGCTTGTGCGCAGCCAGCAACTCATCCAAACGCGGATCACGAAGGATCGTCACTTCTTGGCCTGCGATTTGCCCGCCAACGGCAATCAGCGCTGCGTTAGGCTTGTTGCCAGCAGCTGCGGTCTGGCCTTGCGCGAGCACCGTGCCGCTCTGCGTGTCTGTCTTGTCGCCCAAGCTGCCCAGCAGACCCCAAGCCAAAGAGCCTACCGCTGCAAATGCAGCCAGCCCTGCCACCATCTTCCAGCGGAATACGCTGTCATTGGCGGCTTCAGGGATGGCTGCAGCGTGTACAGGCTTTGTGTTCACGGGCGCTGCAGTTGGCGCAAGCCATGGCCTGGTGTGGCTCTCGCGAAGCACGTGGCTGATGGCGCTCATGCTGCCCCATGACTGCATCACATCGTCTTGCGCGAGGCTGGCCTGCACCAGCGCTGCCGCTTGAATTGCGGAGAGCTCGCCGTCGTACAGGGCACTGAGGCGCTCTTGCAATGTAAGATTGTCTAGTTCAACGTATTCCATGGTCATTATTCCAAGTTACCGTGTCTTGCTCCATGCCAGTTGTGCGCACACCTGTCACCACCTTTTGCCCGTTTGCCGCTCGAGCATGGGTTTGATGCGGGCGGAAATGGCTTCTCTGGCTCGGAAAATCCGCGAGCGCACGGTGCCAATTGGGCAATCCATGGTCTCGCTGATGTCTTCGTAGCTCAGACCTTCCATTTCTCTGAGTACCAAAGCGCGGCGCAGTTCCTCTGGCAGTGCTTCCAAGGCTTCATTCACCGCCACAGCAATCTCTTGCGCAGCATAGGCGGCTTCTGGTGTTTCAACTTCACCGCCACCATTCATCAGCGCTTCCGTCAGAGGATTTGATTCATCGCCCTCTTCGCTGCCAGAGCGCAGGGAGGATTCGCTGATCACCGGATTTTTCCTTGTCGCCACCAAATGCTTTTTCGCCGTGTTGATGGCGATGCGGTAAAGCCAAGTGTAGAACTGTGATTCACCCCGGAAACCGGCCATCGCTCGCCATGCTTTGAGGAAACTCTCCTGCACAATATCTTGCATGGCACCATCGTCTCGCACCATGCGCGAGATCATGCGCTCAAGCTTTTTTCGGTATTTGATGAAAAGCAGCTCAAAAGCGCGCTCGCCGCTTGGCCCGCCGCCTTTGGCGATTTCTACCAATGCTTGATCAGGATCGGGCGCAGGTGCCATCACCAGTTTTTGCGTGGGGGTTTCTGTGAGCGCGTCCATTTCAGGCAGCACCCTCATGAGATTTTCCTTGTTCTGTCGCAAAGGTTGCCGCCATGGCAGCTGGTGCATACACGGCACGACGCAAAGCCAGCCAAACAGAGGCATGGTTGTCGGCTTGGCTGGGCCACGCTTCGAGATGAAACCACTGTGTTGTTGGAAAAAACGGATGCGACTGCGCGATGGGCACAAAACTCACCAGCATGTAACATTGCAGATCAAGATGCAATCGCAAAGTTCCCGCAAGCTGACGATCACCAAGCTGCCATTCCCATTGGCCATGGGCATGGTGCAAAACGCCTTTGGGCTTGCGCCATGCATCGCAGAGCAACCCAACCACCGCTACCAGACTCAGCAGCGATACGGCGCTGTTTTTTAAAGAAAAATAGCCACTCGCCGGCATAGAATATACGAAGAGTGCTATCAAAATTATAGTAACGATGAGCACAAAGGATTGGTACACCCGGCTGGTGCCCAAAGGGGTTGTGACGGCAGGTGGATAGCGCATTGCTGGACAGGGCTGCGCTTTGGCCAGATGCGATCAAATGCGCTTGAAAACCAAAGCGCCGTTGGTGCCGCCAAAACCGAAATTGTTTTTCAGCGCCACCTTGATCTCTCGTTGACGAGCCGTGTTAGCGCAGTAATCCAAATCGCACTCAGGATCTTGGTTTTGAATGTTGATCGTTGGCGGAATGGTTTGGGTGTGCAATGCCAGCACTGTAAAAACGCTTTCCAGCCCGCCCGCACCGCCCAGCAAATGCCCGGTGGCGCCCTTGGTGGAGCTGACCACCACGTTTTTGGCATGCTCGCCCAGAGCGGCTTTGATGGCATTCGTTTCGTTGATGTCGCCCAATGGTGTGGATGTGCCATGCGCATTCACATAATCCACAGCGCTTGGCGTTACACCCGCATTGGCCATGGCAGACAGCATGGCGCGGCGTGGGCCGTCCATGTTGGGTGCGGTCATGTGGCCAGCATCTGCGCTCATGCCAAAGCCGGCAATCTCTGCATAAATCTTTGCGCCGCGCGCCACAGCATGCTCGTATTCTTCGATCACCATCACGCCCGCGCCTTCGCCGAGCACAAAGCCATCGCGGTCTTTGTCCCATGGGCGCGAAGCCGTGGCAGGGTCGTCGTTGCGCGTGGAGAGCGCCCGCATCGCCGCAAAGCCGCCCACACCGAGAGGCGAGACGGTTGCCTCTGAGCCGCCGCATATCATCACATCCGCATCGCCATACTCAATCATGCGCGCAGAAATGCCAATGGCATGCAAGCCGGTGGTGCATGCCGTGACCACCGCAATATTGGGGCCTTTGAAGCCATATTTCATGCTCACATGGCCAGAGATCATGTTGATGATGCTGGCCGGTACAAAGAATGGCGTGATGCGTCGCGGGCCACGCGCAGTCAACTCGGCATGCGTGTTTTCGATCAGCGGCAAGCCGCCGATGCCTGAGCCAATGTTCACACCAATGCGCACTGATTGGCTATCGGTTAGCGCCTCATTCACCGCCAAGCCGGAGTCTCTCACGGCCTGCATCGCCGCAGCAATACCGTAATGAATAAAGGTGTCCATCGTACGGGCTTCTTTGGACGACATGTAGTCTTCCACATTGAACCCTTTGACCTCGCCTGCAATTTTGCAAGAGAAGGCGCTGGCATCAAATTTGGTGATAGCCGCAATGCCAGATTGCCCTGCAATCAGCGCTGCCCAGCTCGATTCCACCGTATTGCCAACCGGGCTGATGCAGCCCAGACCTGTGACGACGACGCGACGTTTGCTCATATGCTGTCCGAAATAAACTTCCGCCTCCAATGAAAAAGGGCAGGCAGCTTCTCAGCCGCCAGCCCCTAGGCACTGCACAAGATCAAGCCTTTTTGTGCGAAGTGGCGTAGTCGATCGCTGCGCCCACTGTGGTGATTTTTTCTGCATCTTCGTCGGGAATTTCTATCCCGAATTCATCTTCCAGAGCCATGACCAGTTCAACCGTGTCGAGCGAATCTGCCCCCAAATCAGCCACAAAGGCTTTTTCTGGCGACACTTGCGATTCTTCCACGCCGAGTTGCTCGGCAATGATCTTTTTGACACGTGCTTCAATATCACTCATAAGTCCCTCTAAGGGTTGTTGAAAACTCTGCGATTCTAACCGCATACGATGCACAGTCCAAAACCCATAACTGATTAAAAATACAGTCTCTTGCGCTTCTTCGTTTCTTGTTTTCACCGATATGCAACAGCAATGCGTTGCTTTTGTGAATATATGAGGAAATGAAAAGCCAGTTTTCATGCAGGCGGCACTTTTATAGATACAAAAAAATACAATGGCTTGATGCAATGGAATACTTTCGCTTTAATAAAGCTTGTGCGGTTGCGCACATGTTTGGCAGGGCTCATGGTGTTGGCAGCTTGCCAGATGGCCGGGGCGCAGGTTTGTGCTGCGCCCGGCAAAGACGCGCCTGGCACGATCAGCGGCGTGGTGAACACTTTTTACCAAGGCAATGGCAATCTCGCCATAGGAAACACAAGCCTGAGCTTGGGTACAGCCACAGGTGCAGCCAGCACCGTCACAGTGGGCGACATGCTCATGATCATCCAGATGCAAGGCGTCACCATCAACAGCACCGACAGCGATGCGTATGGCGATGGCACATCTTCAGGCAACGCCAATTCCGTGACCTTCTCAAGCACCGCGCAAGCCAGCGGCTACCTCGGGACACCGCAAGCCGGTTTGTTTGAATATGTGCGTGTGACGACGGCTGCGGGCGCGGCCATCAGCTTCACGCCGGCGCTGGCCAATGCCTATGATCAAAACACCACCGTGCAACCCAGGCGCACCTACCAAGTGGTTCGTGTGCCGCAGTATCCAAGCGCCAGCATCAATGCTTCGAGCCCCGTGACCACCGTGCCTTGGAATGGCACCACAGGAGGCGTGGTGAGCCTAGATGTGGCGGGCGCATTGAGCCACACTGGAGTCGGAGCGCATATCAACGTATCCAACCAAGGTTTCCGAGGCGGCGCACAAGGTGGCTCTAACTCCAGCTGTTGCACTGGAAGCTACTGGTTTTTCACCAGCGCTTTGACAGCGGATGGTGGCGGCAAAGGCGAGGGCATTGCAGGCACGCCGCGTTTTCTGTCGCTCAACACCGCGGGCAGCTTTGACAGCGGCACTGGCTACAACGATCCCGGTATCCTTATCAATAACATGCTTGACAACACGGCTGCCAACATGGGGTACCCCAATGGCGATTTCGCGCGTGGCGCACCGGCCAATGCTGGCGGCGGCGGTACATCGCACAACTCAGGCGGTGGCGGCGGCGGCAATGGCGGCGTAGGCGGCACCGGCGGCCAAACATTCAATGGCGACGGCCTGCGTGATGTGGGCGGTCTCGGCGGCTCTCGCGTGCCACAAACTGGCAGCCCAGCTGCGACGCGCATTTATATGGGCGGTGGCGGTGGTTCTGGCAGTTTGAACAATGACACTGTGAATTTGGGCTCGGGTGGCTATGGTGGCGGCATCGTTGCCGTGCGAGCTGGCAGCATTACCGGCTCGGCTGTGTATCAAAGTAACGGGCAAAAGGGCATTGATTCTTATGCGGGGCAAGATGCCGGCGGCGGCGGCGGTGCAGGAGGATCTGTGCTCGTGATCGCGGGCAGTGGCCACGGCAATGTGGCAGCCATCGCTCGCGGTGGTTATGGGAGCAACTCCAACTTGAACACAAGCAACAATGGTTTTACCCCGCCCAACGGGCAGTCGTTTACCAATTGTTGTGGCGGCGAACGAGAGGGCCCCGGCGGCGGCGGCGGTGGTGGTGTTGTGATGTACAACGCCCCGCTTGGAAGCACCTTGCTCACACGAGGAATCAATGGCCTCTCGCGAGAAGATCGCGCACAAGGCTTCTCTGGCAATATGCTTGCTTCCCCTGGCACAGATGGCGCACAAGTCACCGTCAGCAGCGGCACTGTGGTCGGCGTGCGACCTGGCTATGAATGCTTGCCTGTGCTTACCGCCAGTAAATCCACCACGACTGGCACACGCACCGTCCCGCCCGATACCACCGGCACTTACGTTGTGGTGCTGAGCAACGCGCCAAATGCCGGCCTGGCTTATGCCGTAGGCTTGAACGATCCGCTGTCTGCGCCTTTCACCTTGAGCGGCAGCAGCGCCACGGTCACTTATGGCACGGGCGCAGCAGGCCCTGCATCGCCTGTGGCGGCCAGCGGCACAAATACCGTCGTCATCGGCACAGCAGGCAATGCCACCAGCAGCTTCATGCTCAATCCTGGCAGCAGTCTGACGGTGACTTTCAACGTCGCGCTCAACGGCGCAGCGGCAGGCACGTATCAAAACCCTGTCAACCTGCGTTTTGCGGATCCCACGCGCACCAGCGGCGGCAGTGCGCAAGGCGCCGTCAACAGCACGGTCACGCCTGGCGGCACATATGCCAGCGGCCAACCTGTGGGCGGCAGCAACTACAACGCGGCCAGCAGCACGCAAGAAGATATCGTGATCAGCGGTGCGCCGGGCACC
>JANNED010000250.1:0-1850 GCA_031388245.1 Variovorax sp. | reverse complement strand
ATCGCCAAATCGAGATCGGCTTCAACAGCTTCCCAAATTGCAGCGGCTGCGCCGGCGGGCGGCACATAGATCACGGAGACCGTTGCGCCCGTTGCGCCAGCCGCTTCTTTGACCGATGCGTAAATAGGAATGTTGAAAATACTCTCACCGGCTTTTTTCGGGTTCACGCCAGCGACGAAGCAGTTTTTGCCATTGGCGTATTCCTGGCATTTTTCCGTGTGGAATTGGCCGGTCTTGCCGGTAATGCCTTGGGTGATGACACGCGTGTTTTTATTGATGAAGATGGACATAACTTTTCCTTAGGCTTTCACGGCGTTCACTGCGGCCATGACTTTTTCAGCGGCTTCGGCCATCGAATCGGCGCTGATGATGGGAAGGCCGCTTTCAGCCAGCATCGTCTTACCCAGCTCTTCGTTCGTGCCCTTCATGCGCACGACCAGTGGCACAGAAAGATTGGTGGCTTTGCAAGCGGTGATCACACCGGTCGCAATCGTGTCGCACTTCATGATGCCACCGAAGATGTTGACCAAAATCGCCTTGACCTTGGGGTTTTTCAGCATGATCTTGAAAGCTTCGGTGACTTTCTCTGGCGTTGCGCCGCCGCCAACGTCCAAGAAGTTGGCTGGCTCGCCGCCGTAGAGCTTGATGGTGTCCATCGTGGCCATTGCAAGACCAGCGCCGTTGACCAAGCAGCCGATGTTGCCATCGAGCGAGATGTAGGCCAGATCAAATTTAGACGCTTCGACTTCAGCCGCATCTTCTTCATCCAAATCGCGCAGCGCGACGATTTCGGGGTGACGGAAGAGGGCGTTGGAATCGAAATTGAATTTGGAATCGAGCGCGATGATCTCGCCTTTGCTGGTGCGGTTCAGTGGGTTGATTTCCACCAAAGCTGCATCGGTGTCCATGTAGCACTTGTAGAGCTTTTTGCAAACGTCGGCGAATTGCGCTTGGCTGTCCGCTGGCATTTGAATGCCTTGGCCGATTTCCAAGCATTGCGCGTCCGTCATGCCAGTGAGCGGATCGACAAAAAGCGTGATGATTTTCTCGGGTGTGTCGTGCGCGACTTGCTCAATGTCCATGCCGCCTTCGCTGGATGCGATGAAAGCGACCTTCTGCGTGGCGCGATCCGTCACGATCGACAGGTAGTATTCCTTTTGAATGTCAGCGCCGTCTTCAATGTAAAGGCGGCGGACTTTTTGGCCAGCAGGGCCGGTTTGGTGCGTGACGAGCTGCATGCCGAGGATGTCTGTCGCGCGGGCTTTGACATCTTCAATCGTCTTGGCCACTTTCACGCCGCCGCCTTTGCCACGGCCGCCGGCGTGAATTTGGGCTTTCACCACCCACACGGGGCCGCCCAGCTTTTGTGCGGCCTCAATCGCCTCTTGCACGGTGAACGCCGCAATGCCGCGCGGCACCGGGATGCCAAATTGACGCAAGATGTCCTTGCCTTGGTATTCGTGAATTTTCATGGAGAGGGATTCCGGCTGTTGTGTGTGAAGGTGATGACGAACAGGACTGATTTCATGCAAAATCGTCTGCGACAACGAATGGGAGTTGCGTAGCGATTTCAGCGCGTAACTGTATCATGTTGCATTGCACCAATTTTCTGCGGTTTTTACGCATACGGACAGGGCTCTTCATGGCAAAAGTATTCATCGACGGCGAAGCAGGCACCACCGGGCTGCAAATCCGCGAGCGGCTCGCTCTGCTGCCGCACATCCAAGTGCTTTCTATTGCCCCAGAACAGCGCAAAAATATCGAAGCGAAGAAGGCGCTGTTCAACGAAGCGGATTTGGTGGTGCTCTGTTTGCACGATCAGTCTGCTATTGAATCCGTAGCGCTCTGCG
>JANNED010000211.1:0-1671 GCA_031388245.1 Variovorax sp. | reverse complement strand
TTCGGTCTCAAACAATGCATAGGATGGGCCAGGATAGTTGGCGAGTTGCTCGGCCACTAAACCTTTGAAAGGAACTCCAGGCAGCCAGATGTCTTCCAAAATCGTGGGCACGCCTTTGAAGCCGAGCAGGCGGCAAATTTGCAGCACGGCGTCGCCTGTGCGCAGGCCGAGGGCGCGAGCGATTTCGGCGTTGGCGCGGGTTTTTTTGCACTCCAAAATTTGCCGCTCAGCGGGGCCTTCGCTGCCGGGCTTGCCGTCATCGGGCACGAGCTTTAAGAAACGAAACTGCACCTGTTGCTCTTCGTGCGTAGCCACGAAAGTGCCTTTGCCTTGGCGGCGATTCACCAAATTTTCTGAGGCCAGCTCATCAATCGCTTTACGCACCGTGCCTTGGCTTACGCGGTAGCGCGCGGCCAAATCCATCTCGCTGGGGATGGCTTCGCCCGGCTTCCACTCGCCCGCCTGCAAGCTTTGCAAGATCAGGGTTTTGATCTGGCTGTAAAGCGGGGTGAACGAGGGAGCATCCAAAAGGTCAGTGGAAATAGCCATGGCTGGAAAACGGTTGAACACTGCCGAGTTTATCTTATATAAGACATAAGACAAAATGCTCTCAAAGCAGTTTCGAGGGTAAACTCTAGGGGTTTTGCAGCAGCGATTGTGTGTGCTGCCAATGCACATCATTTCGTCATCTTTCATTTCATCATTCTTCAGGAGTCTCTCATGAGCAAAAAACCCGTTCGCGTTGCCGTTACTGGCGCTGCTGGCCAAATTGGCTATGCCCTGTTGTTCCGTATCGCCTCTGGCGAGATGCTGGGCAAAGATCAACCCGTGACTTTGCAATTGCTTGAGATCCCCGATGAGAAAGCACAAAACGCGCTCAAGGGCGTGATGATGGAATTGGAAGATTGCGCCTTCCCCCTGCTGGCTGGCATGGAAGCGCATTCTGACCCTCTTGGCGCCTTCAAAGACACCGATTACGCCCTGCTCGTGGGCTCACGCCCACGCGGCCCCGGCATGGAGCGCGCTGAATTGCTCTCCATCAACGGCGCGATTTTCACGGCGCAAGGCAAGGCTTTGAACGCAGTGGCTTCACGCAACGTGCGAGTGCTGGTGGTTGGCAACCCCGCCAACACCAATGCCTACATCGCCATGAAAAGCGCGCCCGATCTGCCACGCGAGAACTTCACCGCCATGCTGCGCTTGGATCACAACCGCGCTGCTTCGCAAATCGCTGCCAAAACTGGCAAGGCCGTAGGCGACATTGAGAAACTCTGCGTTTGGGGCAATCACTCGCCCACGATGTATGCCGACTATCGCTTTGCAACAATCGGCGGCGCATCGGTCAAAGACATGATCAATGATCAAGAGTGGAATGCCAACACCTTCCTGCCCACGGTGGGCAAGCGCGGCGCAGCTATTATTGCAGCACGTGGCCTGTCTTCGGCTGCCTCCGCAGCCAACGCAGCGATTGACCACATGCGCGATTGGGCGCTGGGCACGAACGGCAAATGGGTCACGATGGGCATTCCATCCAACGGCGAATACGGCATTCCCAAAGACGTGATGTTTGGCTACCCCGTGACCTGCGCTGGCGGCAAATACAAAATCGTTGAAGGCTTGGCGATTGATGCGTTCAGCCAAGAGCGCATCAACCTCACGCTCAAAGAGCTG
>JANNED010000204.1:0-13904 GCA_031388245.1 Variovorax sp. | reverse complement strand
GATCATCCGCGTGTGACGGGCGACGTGGGCAAAGCGGGCGTGGCCGTTGACAGCGTGGAGGACATGAAGATTTTGTTCGACCAGATACCGCTGGCCAAGGTAAAGGCCAATTCAAGCGCTTGGTTAGCGCCGGCTTCTTGCATGTGATAGCCGCTGATCGAGATCGAATTGAATTTCGGCATGTGCTTGGCCGTGTATTCAATGATGTCGCCAATGATGCGCATGGAGGGCTCTGGCGGATAAATGTAGGTGTTGCGCACCATGAATTCTTTGAGAATGTCATTTTGAATCGTGCCCGAGAGCTGCGCTTGGCTAACGCCCTGCTCGTCAGCCGCCACGATGTAGCCCGCCAGCACCGGCAGCACCGCGCCGTTCATCGTCATACTCACGCTTACCTTGTCCAGCGGTATCTGGTCGAACAAAATCTTCATGTCCTCCACGCTGTCAACGGCCACGCCCGCTTTGCCCACGTCGCCCGTCACACGCGGATGATCCGAGTCATAGCCGCGATGCGTGGCCAGGTCAAACGCCACGCTTACACCCTGCCCGCCTGCGGCCAAGGCCTTGCGGTAAAACGCATTCGACTCTTCAGCGGTAGAAAACCCCGCGTATTGCCGAATCGTCCACGGGCGCACGGCATACATCGTCGCTTGCGGGCCGCGTAGATAAGGCTCAAAGCCAGGCAGCGTATTCGTGTGCGGCAAGTCCTTCACGTCTTCGGCGGTGTAAAGCGGCTTGATGGTGAAGCCATCGGGCGTTTGCCAGTTCAGCGCACCTAAATCGCCATTCGGCGCAGATTTGATCGCGGCTTTTTCCCAGTCGGCTAGCGTCGGCTTTTTCGTTTCATCTTGTTTGCTCATTCCAATATTTTACGTGATTTCTTATTCGTAATTATGAATTCAGAATTCAGTTTCATGTAAACTAAGAGCCTCAATGAATGCGTTAGCCGACCATAAACATCTCAAGCCTCGCCCTCTGTATGAAGAGGTCGCCGAGCTGCTGCGCCAGCGGATTTTTGCGAGCCAAGCAGGCGACTTAGAGCCCGGCGCATGGATCGACGAATTAAAAATCGCCGAGGAATACGGCATCAGCCGCACCCCACTGCGCGAAGCCATCAAAGTGCTCGCTGCCGAGGGCTTGATCACGATGAAAATGCGGCGCGGCGCGTATGTCACCGAAGTCAACGCCAAAGATGTCAGCGATGTATTTCACCTGATGGCACTTTTGGAAGCTGATGCAGCCGCTCATGTGGCTCTGCATGCCAGCGGCGCGGAGCTAGCTGCCTTAGAACAATTGCATCAACAACTGGAAAAATCAGTCAAAGATCGGGTCAAGTTTTTCACAATCAACGAAGCCTTCCACGTCAAGCTGCTAGAAATTGCCAACAACAAATGGCGCGATCAAATGGTGGCTGACCTTCGCAAGGTGATGAAGCTCAACCGAGCGCAATCGCTGGCAAAATCAGGCCGCATCGAGCAATCTCTGCAAGAGCATCGCACTGTGATGCAAGCGCTCAACAAGCGAGATGCCAACGCCGCCTCGCTTGCCATGCACTCTCACATCAGCAATGGCCAAGAAGCGGCTATTTGAGCTCTCGCCGATGAGGAATTGAGGCGCTTGGATTTTGTAGAATTTCTCTATGACAACACCATCGCATCAAAAAGGAATCATGGCTGGGCCGCCTGCGTTGGCTCAGCAATTGTTTTTCAACGCCAAGCAAAATGCCGATCCAGCCAACGCCCGCAGAGCTCTGCAAATTTGGGCTGCGCATAAAGACGCTTCCAACTGCGTATTGGGCTTGAGCGCAGCGCTCTGCTCTAAGCTGGGTATCAAAGCACCCAAAGCGCTCAAGGCATTTTCTTCGCCCCCCAAGGCGCTTATCAAATTGCCTGACACGCCTTACGACCTGTGGATTAGCCTGTGCAGCAAAGCGCAAGACGATGGTGCGCAACAAGCCGCTTTACTGGCTAGGCAACGCGTCCTCATGCAGCTGATGAATGAATCGTTCTTGCTCAAAGATTCCGTCTCCTGTTTTCGGCATGGCGAGGGTCGGGATCTCACAGGCTATGAGGACGGCACAGAAAATCCGAAGGGCAAGAAAGCGGTGTCTGCCGGCCTAGCCTCCGATGGATCCAGCTTTGCCGCTATCCAGAAATGGCAGCATCAATGGCCACGCATTGACGCGATGACTGAAAAGCAGCGCAATCATGCCATTGGCCGCGTGCGAACCAGCAATAAAGAAATCGAAGACGCCCCCGAGACCGCACACATCAAGCGCACCACACAAGAAGATTTCACGCTTTCAGATGGCAGCCAAGGCTTCAGCGTGCGCCGCTCCATGCCGTGGCGCGATGGTGAACTCTCTGGGCTGCTGTTTACGTCGTTCGGTAAAAATTTTGAGGCTTTCGAAGCACAGCTTGCACGCATGGTGGGTGCAGACGATGGCATCACGGATGCCATTTTTTCCATGTCTCAGCCTCTGTCGACAGCCTATTTTTGGTGTCCGCCCGCGGGTCATTCACTTTAGGCAAATCGTTTTAGTCAAATCGCTTCACAGCCGCTTGCGCAATCGCTTGGCCATGCTCTTGTACAAAGTGCCCGCCTTCGGCAAGCAGCATCGGCTCAGGGCAGTTTTTGATACTGCTGCGCAGCTCGCGCATCGTGGATTCGCCGAGCACAGGGTCTTGCATGCCAATGGCCATGAGACTTTTTCCGCGCCAAGTATTTCGCCAAAACTCTTTTGCTGCGCGGCTGACAGTTGCGCCATCGCTGCTCTCAAACTCGGGCACCATGGGCGGGAAAGCGCGCGTGGCGGCGCGGTGGCCTGCATCGGGAAAGGGCGCCATATAAGCGGCGCATTCCGCCTCGCTCATCTGCGGGTTGCCGCGTGAGAAGAGTTTGGCGATGTCGAAGTCTGGCTTTTTGGCGCACATCTCGCGCCAGGCTTTGAAGCCATCAGTTAACGGGGCATCGCCGCAGGCCAGCGTGGTGTTCATCACGAGCAGGCCTTTGTAGCGCCGGGGTGCTGCCATGGGCAAAGTAAGCCCCAAGATGCCGCCCCAATCTTGCACGACGAGGACGACGTTGTGCAAATCCAGCCGCTCGATGAATTCAAGCAGGCACTGGCGATGCCAAGAGAAGCTATGAAAGCTGTCTTTTTTGGGTTTATCGCTGCGACCGAAGCCAATCATGTCGGGTGCGACAACTCTCGCGCCACTTTGCGCAAAGACAGGGATCATTTTGCGATAGAGGTAGCTCCATGCAGGGTTGCCGTGGAGGCAAAGGTAGGTCGTCTCAGAGGCTTGATTGCCCTCGTCGAGATAGTGCATGCGCAGGCCGCTGAGCGCTGGCAAATCGCTTAGATAATTCGGCGCGAAATCGTAGCCAGGGAGATTTTCAAAGCAATGCTCGGGCGTGCGCAGAGCATCAGGGCGCAGCAGATGATTCTCGGCATGCTCAGCTTGCTTTTCCAGTCGTTTTTGAGAAAAGAAATTTTGCAATAATTGGCGACTCGCCAGCATAGAAATTGAACAGTTTGCTCCTAATTCAGTAGCATATTGTGATTGCGTTTGATGATTCAATACGGTATCAAAGAGATTGAGCACCGAGCCTGCAGCGCCTGTTTTAGGCTCAGGCGCTGCATACACCACGCGGCGAATGCGCGAGTTGAGAATAGCCCCAACGCACATCGCGCAGGGCTCTAAGGTCACATACAGATCGCAGCCATCGAGCCTGTAGTTGCCTAATCTTTTTGCGGCTTGGCGCAAGGCGTTGATTTCGGCATGCGCCGTGGGATCGCACGCGCCAATCGGCGCGTTGCGGCCGGTGGCGATCACCTGGCCATCTTTCACCACGACCGCGCCCACAGGCACTTCGCCCGCTTCCGCGGCTTCGCGAGCCTGCGCCAATGCGATTTCAAGGAACTGCGCGTCTGAAGATGTGTGCATAAAGGAAACAGTTTAAAGTAAGCGTATGAAAAAATTGGCTTTTTGTTTTTTAGCTGCTTGCACTTTGTTTGCAAGCACAACGGCCCCTGCGCAATCAGCATCCAGCCCATCCAATGCCACGTTAAGCTTCGTGCGCGAGCTGGGTGATGTGCGCGAATACAGCCTACCCAATGGCTTGCAAGTGCTCTTGCTGAGTGACACGCAGCGCCCGGCGATGAGCGTGAACATCACTTACCGCGTGGGCTCGCGGCATGAGGGCTTGGGCGAATATGGCGCAGCGCATTTGCTGGAGCACATGCTCTTTAAGCCTGTGGGAGCGGGTGCAACACCGAAATACAAAGATTCCAAGACCGATATGCAAGCGCTGGGCATGCGCTGGAATGGCACGACAAGCTACGACCGCACGAATTACTTCGCCAATTTCGTCACCGGCGATGGCAAGCAGAACGAGCGAATCGAATACATGATCGGCTGGCTGGCCGCGATGATGACGCAAGCTCGCTTCACACCCGATGATTTGAAAAGCGAGATGACGGTGGTGCGCAATGAATTTGAGCGCGGCGACAACGAAGCGGGCCGCATCTTGGGCGACCGCATGCGAAGCGCCGCCTACACGACGCATGGCTACGGCCATCCGGTGATCGGCACGCGAGCCGATATTGAAAACGTGCCCCACGCGCGGCTCATGGATTTCTACAAGCTGCATTACCGACCCGACAACGCCACGCTGATCATCGCGGGCGATTTCAATCCTGATGACGTCAAAATCCGCATCGCACGCGAATTCGGCAGCATCCCTAAGCCTGCCGCGCCCCTGCCGCAAACCTACAGCAATGAGCCGCCGCAAGAAGGCGAAAAGCAAGTGATTCTGCGCCGCGCTGGCGGCCTGGCGAGCGCGGCAGTGGCTTACCACGGCCCGGCTGGCCCCACGCGCGAGGCCATGGCAGCATCGCTGCTCGCCACGACGATTGGCCAAGAAGGCGGGCCGCTTGCGAAAGCGCTGACACTCCAGCAACTCGCCGTCACCGAGTGGGCTTACTACCGAGGCCAAAGGGAGCCATCGCAAATCTGGGCGGGCATCGGCTTGCCAGAGCGAGCAGCCAGCGATACCGATGCGCAATACGAAGTCAAGGCGCTCTCCAGCGCAGCAGCGCTGGCTAAGGTGGTAGAGGTCTATCGCCCGACTGCGCAGGAGCTAGAAACGGCGCGCGGCGCGATTCTGGCTGGGCAACGTGCGCTGTTTCGCAATAGCGAAGCCATGGCGATGTCGCTCAGCGAAGCCGTCGCGAGCGGCGATTGGCGGCTTTTGTGGATGCAGCGGGAGATCATTGCGCAAATCACGCTCGATGAGGTCCACAAAATCGCTGCCACTTACCTCGTGCCAAGCAACCGAACAAGCGGCCTCTTTTTGCCGCTGGCTTCAGGCAGCACGCAAGCTCGCGCGCCTCAAACCCGTGCGCCTGATACCGAGGCGATGAATCAACTGATCACCAGTGCTATCAATTCAGAAGCGCTCCGTGCAGCATCTATGCCGGCAAACACCTTAAAAGACGCTCAAAACAAGGATCTGCCGATCATCCCCTTGAAAAAAGATGCGCCCAGCTTCACCATCACCCACGAAGCCATGGCCAAGCATTCCCAACAAGGCCGCTTGACGGTCAATGGCCAGAGTGGCTTAAAGCTCGCCGTGATGACGCGGCAAAGCAAAGATGATCGCGTGCAAGGCACGCTGCGCCTGCGCTGGGGCACGCTGGAATCTGTCAACGGCTCATCCGTGCTCGCATCCATGCTGGGCGCAAATATTCCTGATGGCATGGCCGCTGTATCGTCAAGTTCAGGCAATTCACCTGCCATGGATGCGCAGCAAATTCAAGCTTACTTGCAAAAGCTTGATTCAACCATCCGCTTCTCAAGCGCAGCGGGGTTTCTTTCTGCCAACCTTGAGTTTCCTGCGCAAAACACGGCCGCTGTGCTCAGCTTTTTAAACGATCTCCTGCGCCGCCCCGCTTTTGACAATGCTGTGTTTGAGCGCAACCAACGCGCCATGATTGCGGCTTATCAGCCGCTCAAAAGCAATCCCAGCAACGTGGCAGGCAATTTGCTGGAGCGCAACCACAGAACGCAATACAAAGCAGGCGACCCGCGCGAGGTGCGCACCATCGAAGACACCGAGCGCCAAACCCGCGAAGCCACAGCCGCCCAGCTCGAAGCCTACTGGCAGCGCTTCGCCAGTGCGCAGCACGGTGAATTTGTTTTCAGCGGGCCCTTGGAATTAGCCTCGATCCAAGCCATGCTGCAAAACCTTTGGGGCGATTGGGCCAGCAAAGAGCCACATGTGCGCTGGGCATCTGAGCATGCCGCGCCCGTTGGCGAAGCATTTAGCAAATTGCAAGTGGCCGAGAAAGCCAACGCAACTTACACCGCCCGCATTGCCTTCCCGCTTGATCAGCGCCACCCGGATTTTGCGCCTTTGCTCGCCGGCATAGAGATGATGTCTCGCTTGGGCCTTTTTCAGCGCGTGCGCGAGCAAGATGGCATCTCGTATGGCGTCGGCTCTTCGCTGGAGGCGCCCTGGGATGGCAATGCCGCGAGCATCAACATCGGTGCCAGCTTCGCCCCACAAAATCTCGATCGCCTGCGCACCGCCATCAAAGAAGTGATCTCGCAAACGCGTGAGAAAGGTTATAGCTTTATCGAGGTTGGCCTAGCCAAATCCGCCATCCTAGCGCGTCGCAAAGATCGACTCACGCAACCTGCGAATGCAATTGACACGATAGCATTTAATTTGCGAGAAGACCGGGCTCTGGATGCGAACAAAGAGTTTGATGAGCGGTACGAGAAGCTGGATGCTGCATCGGTCAATGCGGCGCTCAAGAAGTATTTGGATGTGACGCTTCTTCGTGAGGTTGTTGCTGGGACGTTTTGAATGCTGAATTCAAGTTTCCGTTGCGCGAAAGACGCGAAACTTACGCGAAATGAATACCAAAAAGAAAAAGACAGCTTTAAAACTTCACTCAAAAACTCTTCTCATTTTTGTATTTTTTTCGCGTCTTTTGCGTAACTTTCGCGCTTTTCGCGTACCGGATGTCCGTATTTGAATTCAAACAGCAGCAGCTACCAACAACTTCGTATAGGCCTGTTGAGGCAAGTTGAGTACTTCATCCACGCTGCCCCGTTCAACCACCAGCCCATCTTTCATCACCAGCACTTCATGCGCCATCGCGCGGATCACGTCGACATCGTGAGTGATGATCAAATATGTCAAGCCACGCTCGCGTTGGAGCTTTTGAAGCAACGACAGCACTTGCTGTTGAATCGTCACATCAAGCGCACTTGTTGGCTCATCCAAAACAATCGTTGTCGGATTCACGATCAGAGCTCGCGCAATCGCAATGCGCTGGCGCTGACCGCCAGAAAATTCATGCGGATAGCGTTGAAGCAAGCTGGGGAATTGAGATTCATCCAATCCCACCTCAGTCAGTGCCGCTAGCACACGCACTTGACGCTCTGCGGCATTGAGCAAAGGCTCATGGATGCGCAATCCCTCGCCCACGATTTCTTCCACTGTCATGCGCGGCGAAAGCGATGAATAAGGATCTTGAAACACCACTTGCAGCGATTGGCGCAGCGCCGTGTCAAACGTCATCGCCGCTATGTTTTCAGTAGCAATCTTTGCATATTCCATGCCGGCAACAGACCGTTTTCTTTCATAAAACACCTGGCCCTGCATGCTGGCCGCTGGCAGCAATCCCAGCAGCGCCATGGCCAGCGTGGATTTGCCAGAGCCGGATTCGCCGATGACACCCAGCGTTTGACCTAGGCGCAGATTCAAACTCGCTTCATGCACCGCAACAAATTCGCCTTTCTTGAACCAACCCTTGAAGCCGCCCAGCGGCTTCGGATAGGTGATGCGAAGCTTTTCAGCTTGAATCATCGACGCGGCATCTGCATTGGCTGGCAGCACATCGCGCACAGGTCTGCTCGCCAACAAGCGCTGCGTGTAAGCATGCTGCGGCTGGGCAAACACATCAGCCACCGCGCCCTGCTCCACCAAATGCCCGCGCTCCATCACGGCAATGCGATCCGCGAAGCGGCGAACCATATTCAAATCGTGCGTGATGAGCAGCACAGCCATGTTGCGCGTTTTTTGCAGCTCGCCAATGAGATTCAAAATCTGCAAACGCAGCGTCACATCCAGCGCCGTGGTGGGCTCATCGGCCAGAAGCAGTTTGGGAGAGCAAGACAGCGCCATCGCAATCATTGCGCGCTGCCGTTGCCCGCCCGAGAGCTGATGTGGAAACTGCGCTGCACGGCGCTCGGGCTCGGGGATACCCACTTCAACCAGCAATTCAATTGCCTTGGCATGTGCTTCTTGCTTTGAAACCGCCTTTTTCAGCTCAATGATTTCCGAGATTTGTTTGCCAATGGTCATGAGCGGGTTGAGCGCCGTCATGGGCTCTTGGAAAATCATGGCGATATCATCACCTCGCAAGCCTTCAAGCGCTTGCTCTGGAAGTGATAGCAGCTCGCGCTCACTGAATATGGCTTTTCCGCTGATTTTGGCATTGAGCGCGAGGCGCAGCAAAGACAACGCCGTCACTGATTTGCCAGAGCCTGATTCACCCACGAGTGCCAGCTTTTCGCCTGCGTAGATCGAAAAGCTGATGCCTTGGACGACCTCTTTACCGCCGAAAGAGACGTGCAGATCTTTGACTTCAAGCAAGGCTGTCATACATCAGCCTTTCTCGGATCCAGCGCATCGCGCAGCGCATCGCCCATGAAGGTCAGCAGCAGCAGCGTGATCACGAGCACGGCAAACGTCGCCAAGCTGATCCACCAAGCATCAATGCTGTTTTTGCCAATCGCCAGCATCTCGCCCAGCGATGGTGTGCCGGGCGGCACGCCGAGGCCAAGAAAATCCAGCGAGGTCAGCGCCAAAATCGCGCCACTCATTCTGAATGGCAAAAACGTGATCACCGGTGTCAAGCTGTTGGGCAACACATGCCGCGTGATGATTTGCCAATGGCTCGCGCCCAGGGCCCTCGCTGCGCGCACGTAATCCATTTGCCGATTGCGCAAAAACTCGGCGCGCACGTAATCCGACAGACCCATCCAGCCAAACAGGCTGAGCAACACCACCAGCAAGATCACACTCGGCTCAAACACCGCAGCGAAAATAATCAACAAATACAGCTCAGGCATGGAGCCCCAAATCTCGATGAACCGCTGGAAAAAAAGATCCGTCTTGCCCGCAAAGTAACCTTGAATGGCACCGGTGACGATGCCCAGCAGCACACCAATCACGGTGAGCGCCAGTGCAAACAGCATACTCACGCGAAAGCCGTAGAGCAGGCGAGCCGCCACATCGCGGCCTCTGTCGTCTGTTCCTAGCCAGTTGTCCCATGAAGGCGGTGCAGGATTAGGCGCTTTCGAGTAGTAATTGAGCGTGCTGTGGTGATACGGATTGAGCGGCATGAGCGCAAAGTTGCCATCTTTGGCAAACTGCTCTTTCACAAACGGATCAAGAAAATCTGCATTCGTCTGAAAATCGCCACCCACTGCCGTCTCAGGCACGTTTTGCACCATCGGGAAAAGCATCTTGCCGTTGTAGCGAGCGATCAGCGGCTTGTCGTTGGAGACGATCTCGGCCACAAAGCTCAGCGCCACCAAGATCAGCAAAGCAATCAAGCTCCAATAACCCAAGCGATTGCGCTTAAAACGCAGCCAAGCGCGGCGTGAAGGGGAGTTCGATACTGTGCTCATTCAAATTTGACCCGTGGATCAATCAACACGTAGCTCAAATCAGAAATCAATTTCGTCACCAAACCAATCAAGGTGAACAAATACAAAGTCCCAAGCACGACGGGATAATCCCGCCGAATCACCGCTTCATAGCCGAGCAGCCCCAAGCCATCCAGCGAGAAAAGCGTCTCGATCAGCAGTGCGCCCGCAAAAAACGCACCAATAAATGCCCCGGGAATACCGGCCACGATTTGCAGCATCGCGTTGCGAAACACATGGCCATAGAGCACGCGCCGCTCGGGCAAGCCTTTCGCTCGCGCCGTGATCACATATTGCTTGCGAATCTCTTCCAAAAATGAATTTTTGGTCAACATCGTCACCGTGGCAAAGCTGCCAATCACCATCGCTGTCACGGGCATGGCGATGTGCCACAAGTAATCCACAACTTTCGCGCCGAGAGACAAGCTTTCCCAGTTGCTCGACGTGATGCCGCGAAGAGGAAACCATTGCAACTGCCCGCCAAACATCACCAGCAAAAACACACCGAGCACAAAGCCGGGACTCGCATAGCCAATCAGCACGATCAGCGTCGTCCACACATCAAAGCTTGTGCCCGCCCGCACGGCTTTTTTGATGCCGAGTGGAATGGAGATGAGATATGTCAAGAAAAATGTCCACAGCCCCAGCGAGATAGATACGGGCAACTTTTCTTTGATCAAATCCCACACGGGTTTATTCTGAAAAAAGCTCTTACCCAAATCAAAGGTGAGGTATTGCTTGAGCATGATCCAAAAGCGCTCAGGCGCAGATTTGTCAAAGCCATACAGCGCTTTGATCTCCGCCAAGCGCTTGGCATCTACGCCTTTGTCACCACGATACTCAAAACCAAAAGCTGCACCTTCCGCGCTGCCCGCTTTGGCTGCGCGCGCCTCGGCCATGTATTGCTCCACCGGCCCGCCGGGCACAAATTGGATCACCACAAACGTGAGCAACAACACGCCAAACAGCGTGGGGATCATCAGCAGCAAGCGTTTGAGAATGTAGGCAAGCATAGCGATTCAGGGCTTATTTGTCGGCTTGGCCCACCAAGTATCCAGCAGCCAAGCATCCGCTTTGGCAAAGGGCGGCATCGGTTCTTTGAAACTCAGCTTTTGCGCAGCATAGGCCACATTGTGCTGCGTCGAGCTCCATTGGGGAATAAAGATATGGCTGTGGGCGATCACGCGCTCAAGCGCTTTGCAGACGGGCAGCAATTCGGCCTTGCTTTGCGCTGCGACCAATTTTGCCAACAGATCATCGACCGCAGGGCTTTTGATGCCGGCATAGTTGCCAGAGTCTTGCGTATCAGCCGCCTTGCTGCCAAACACTTCTGCATACTCTTGGCCGGGCGTGTGTGTGCCCGGGAAAGCCATGATCACCATATCGAAATCAAACTTTTGCACCCGCGTTTGATACAGCGCAAAATCGACAATCCGCATGCGCATCTCTATGCCGATTTTGGCCAGGTTGCGCACCATCGCGCTGTGTGTGCGCGAGCCCGCCTCCGAGCTGTCCAGCAGCTCAATCACCAGCGGCTCGCCCTTGGCATTTTTCATTTTCCCGCCCTGCACCGTGTAGCCAGCATCTTTCAATAGCACCATGGCTTTGCGCAGATTCTCGCGCAGGCGATCTTGCCCATCGGTATTCGGCGGACTCGTCATCTCACCAAATGCCGCCGCTGGAATTTTGCCTCGCCAAGGCTCTAGCAAAGCAAGCTCTTGCGGGCTGGGCATGCCGGTGGCTTGGCAATCGGTATTGCCAAACAGGCCGTTGACCCGCGTGTAGAGCCCGTAAAACATTTGACGGCTCATCCAATTGAAATCCATCGCCATGCCAATCGCTTCGCGCACCCGCACATCTTGGAATTTTTCTTTGCGGGTGTTGAAAATATAGCTCTGGAAGCCGGTGGGTTGGCGATGCTTGAATTCACCTTTCTTCAATCGCCCATCGTCAAAGCGCTTGCCGCTCACACGTCGCGCCCAATCGCCTGCGGAGTAAAACTGCATGAAATCAAACTCACCGGCTTTCAAGCCTTCCAGCCGCGCGGTGTTGTCTTTGTAAATTTTGATCGTGATCTTGTCAAAATTATGAGTGCCACGGTTGACGTTGATCTCTTTGCCCCAGTAAGCCGCATCGCGCACATAGGTGATGTCTTTGCCAAAATTCACCGGGCCCACTTTGTAAGCGCCGCTGCCAATCGGCATGTCTGTCACCACTTGATCAAAGGGCTTGCGCTTGCCATCTTTTTCTATGCCCCAGTCTCGGCTGAATATTGGAATACCGCCCACAGTGAGCGGCAATTCTCGATTCTTCTTCTTGAAGTTAAAGCGCACGGTGCGCTCGTCGATCACATCCACACCCGATACATCTTCCAGCAGCGTGCGGTATGAAGGCCGTACGAATTTGCTTGAAAGCACCTCATAGCTGTGCTTCACATCGGAGGCCAGCACCGGCTTGCCGCTGTGAAACTTCGCCGCCGCACGCAACTTGAACACTGCGCTCAAGCCATCAGCAGCCACGCTCACATCTTCTGCCAGCAGCCCATAGCCGGTGCCCGGTTCGTCGAGTGCACCCGTCAGAAGCGATTCAAAAAGCAAGGTGTCCAGGTAAGCCGGCGCGTTGCCGCGAATCGTGAACGGGTTGTATTTGTCAAAGGTCGAAACCCGCAAATTGCTCACGGCCACCAGCTCCCCGCCCTTCGGAGCCGCAGGGTTCACGTAGTCAAAATGCGCAAAGCCCGCCGGGTATTTGATATCGCCCCAAAGCGAATAAGCGTGGCCAGCTTGTGCACTGCCACATGCAGCCAAGATGACGGGGCATGCCCATGAAAAAATGCGGTGAGATAAACGCATGAAAGCATTGTGCTTGAGAAATCGGAAACTTCAGAAAAAAATCCTCGCTTGTTGATGCAATGTGTGGCCACATCAGCTGAAAACTCAAAGAAAGCGCACGGCATGCATGAGAAGATTGAGCCACCAACCAAGGCTCAAACCATGCCAAAAGACCTATCCCCACCCGATATCACCGCACAGATCTTAGGCTACGCCGGCCTGATCCCCTTTGCATTGCTCGCCGCACTCCTGTGGATCGCGCAAGCAGACCTGCTCCCTTGGCTCACCATCGCTCTCACCAGCTATGCTGCGCTCATTGCCACCTTCTTGGGTGGTATCCATTGGGGAATCGGTGCAAGTTTGGCCGCCGAGCCATCTGGTCGCCAGCGAAGCTTCCATCTCATTTGGGGCATCACGCCCAGCCTGATTGCTTGGCTCACTCTCCTCATGCCCGCCTACGCTGGCTTGCCGCTTAACGCAGCGTTGCTGATTGCATGCTACTTGGTGGATCGCAAAAGCTACCCCGCAGCTGGCTGGTCTGCGTGGCTGCCGCTGCGTTTGCGGCTAACTGCTGTCGCGGTTTTGAGTTGTTTGATTGGCGCGGGTGCGATTTGATCTGGGCAGATCAAATCAGATTGCTACGAATTTAATAGCACTTTACAGATATTCTATGCCAGTGATACAGCGAAAAAGCTTCAGGAATCATGCTTGGCGAGTATGCGAAGCGCGGTGGCGGTAGACACCAGATGCTCGCAGAGCGGCATGCTTAGTCACTCGTGCGCTCATGCGTTTGCGCCACATTTTGAAGGAGCTGGCCTTCATCTCTGTGCGCATGAGGCGGATGACGGCGGATTCGTTGAGGCCGAATTGATGCTCTATCGCCTCGAAAGATGTACGGTCTTCCCAAGCCATCTCAATGATGCGGGAAATATCTGCCTCGGTAAGAGAGGGAGGCAAGCCCGTGCCTCTGAGTTTGTCTGGCGGCGCGAGCTTGGTTTGGGATTGGAGCAGGGATTCAAGCAGCGTCATGTGATTGAATCCCTGTTGACTGAGACGAGATGACGCTTCAGGCTCAGGCTTTTTTGGCCCACGCGCTGCACCATGCTTTGTTGGCAACGGCTTTGCCAGCAAACAACGCACATTTGCCTTGCGGTGCTTTGGCATCCCCTACCCACAGCGCACAGTTGGAGCACATCTGGTCTTTGGCGTATTTTGGGTATTTTTTGGTGTCGGTTTTTGTGCCGTCTGTCTTGTAGCCAAGCGCGACTGCGTTGGCATCGGTGTCTTTGACGAGCTCAGGCGTTTGCGCAAAGGCGGCCTGAGCGGCGAGCAGGCTGCCTGCGGC
>JANNED010000199.1:0-10218 GCA_031388245.1 Variovorax sp. | reverse complement strand
TTGACGGCGCACAGGCCGCATTCGCCGCGCCGGCAACCATACATGGCTGCGATGCCTTGCTGCTCCAAGGCATCGAGCAGGCTCATGCTGGCGGAGACCTCAAAAGCCAGATCATGGCGCGGCAGACTCACGGCAAATGCCTGCGACTGCCCGCCGCTGCCAAAGGTTTCAAAGCGCAGCAGCTCGGCAGGGCGATGCTTGGTGGCCCATGCCTGGCGCACTGCGCTGAGCATGCCTGCGGGGCCACAGACATAGGTTTGAGCGAGCGGGGGAAGCTGCTCGATCGCGTAAGAAAAATCGATGGTATCGCCGATCACAGTCTGCAATTGATGACCAAGCAAGGCTTGTAATTCAGATTGGAAGGCCAGCTCTTGCGCTTCGCGTGCGCCGTAAATCAAAGTCACCTTGGCGCCGCGCTGCACGAGATGCCTTGCCATGCTCAGCAAGGGTGTGATGCCTATGCCGCCTGCGATCAGCAAATAGGCCGGTGCATTCAAATCAAGTGAAAAATGATTGAGCGGGGCGCTGATCGACAGCGTATCGCCAACACGCAACTGCCACATGGCTTGCGAGCCGCCGCGCCCCGGCTCAGCGCGTTTGACGGCGATTTTCAGCAAACCAAGCGTATCGCTAGGCAGCAGCGAATAATGCCGCGTTTGCATATGCCCGCGAATGCTGATCTGCACTTCAAGATGTGCGCCAGGCTGCCAACTGTGAGCCGCCAAGGGCGCATCTGCGGCCAAACGCAGACTGAATTCGCGTACGGTGGGCGTGACATCGCGCAGGTGCTCGATGCGAGCCATGAGCCCTTGCGTGGTGATCTTCATGATGCTTTATGGATTGCGTTTGCGGATGAGCTGCACGCCCGGCATGCTGGATGGCGTGGCGCGACGCACGGCTTCGCGCAAATTGCGCTGCGCAAGGCGGGAATGCTCGCGCATCACGGCCTCAGCGCGTGCGCCTTCGCGCTGCTCGATGGCTTGCAACACTTGCCAATGCTGATCTTGCGCCACGATGAGCATGTCTCGTGCTTTGGGCGAAGTCGCTTGCACGATCACGAAGGCTGAAGGTGAGGCAAAAGGCATGCTGGCGGCGCGCTCCATCTCGCGCACAAGCAGCTCACTGCCAGCGAGCTCACCGAGCAAATTGTGAAAGCGCTGATTGTGTTGCACATAAATGGAGAAATCTTCCTCGGAGAGCGCTTGTCTTTGCAACAACACATCAATCAGTTGCAGCACCTCTTTTGCTTCCGCCAGAACCACGGGTGCTACCCCGCGCTCGGCTGCCAGACGAGCAGACAACCCCTCGACCATGCCGCGCAGCTCAATGGCTTCGGCCACCTCGCGCTCACTGAACGTGCGCACTGCAAAGCCACCATGCGGCAACGCTTGCAAGAGCCCCTCTTGCTCCAAGCGCATCAGTGCCGCGCGAATCGGTGTGCGCGATACTTTCAATCGTTCCACCAAACTGAGCTCGGCAATGCGCGCGCCTGCACTGAGCTCGCCAGAGAGGATCATCTCGCGCAGTTGCAATTGCGCACGAACTTGCGCGTTATCACCCGACGCATCGTTCTCAACAGGTTTGCTGCGTAAAGGAATGATGGTGCTCATATTCATACATAAAGTGGTTGATTGCCGGCATAGGATATGCGTACAGCGCTATTATTTTGATAGTAAACACCTTATGCCGCCAAGCGAATTGGAATGACAGGTGGCGGCGATTTCTCATGCGCGATCAGCCCGTCAATCAGGCGCCGCGCCCACATCGAACCTGCATCAATGTTGAGGTTGTAAAACGTGTGATCGGGGTGCTCGTCAATCGCTTTTTGTTGCGCTTCAAGCACATGCTCATCTTCTCGAAAGATGCTGGCCACGCCTTCGCGTAACTGATGCGTGAGGCGCTGTTCGCCAATCGAATAGTTTCTTGCAAACGCCCAAAAATAATGGCAGGAGCCATCTGTTTCGGGCGTGATGGTGTTGAGCACCATGCCATTGATGCCTTGGCTGCGATCACTCAGGCGCGCATCGCCTTGGTTTCCACCGGGCGGCACAGCGCCAGTGCCCGCTGCGGCGACACCCACATCAATCGACACCGTGCAGGGCGCTTCAAAGCGGATGATTTGCCAACGATCGACCGCGCCTTCATAGCCTCGCGCTTGTTTGATTTGGCCTGCCCAGAAAGGCGGTGCCTCGATATTTTGCATCCAGCGTGTGACGGAGGCGGTGCGGTCGCCATGCGTGGCCACAAAGGGTGCTTCAGCCACAGCGCGGTTACCTATTGATGAGCCGTGGACGAAGGTCTCGTGCGTTAAATCCATGAGATTGTCGATCACAAGGCGGTAGTCGCAAGCCACGCGAATGACTTTGCCGTCGCCTGCCCAAGCTGCATCTTGGTTCCAGTGCAAATCAGGCACAAGGCTTTCATCGGCAAGCGCTGAATCACCCGGCCAAATCCACACAAATCGATGCTTCTCAACAACAGGAAAGCTGCGCACGCAGGCCGCTGGGTTGATCGTTTCTTGGCTGGGCATGTGTGTGCATTGGCCGCTGCCATTGAACACCAAGCCATGGTAGCCACAGACCACTTCATCACCTTCTAAACGCCCCATCGAGAGCGGCAGCAACCGATGCCAGCAAGCATCTTCCAGCGCTGCCACTTGGCCATTGCTCTGGCGATACATCACGATTTTTTGATGGCAAATCGTGCGCGCAAACAGCGCATGACTTACTTCCACGTCATAGGCGGCCGCATACCAAGCGTTGAGTGGAAAAGTGGATTTTGACGATTTCATGGATACTTATTGTATTCAATATAATGCTTTAATCGAAGAATATGCTTATTATTTAAGCTAAATCAGATATCAATGTATTCAATAGAAGATGTATTTCATGGTTTAAGATGGCCTTACAAACAACTGTTGGAGACATGCATGACAAGCCTTCCCGCCCACTTACCAGCCCGCTACGACCATGTTGGCAGCTTCTTGCGCCCGCAATACCTGCTCGAAGCCCGTGCGCAAAAAGCCAAAGGCGAGATCACGCCCGAGCAGTTGCGCGTTGTGGAAGACAAGGCGATCACGGAGATCGTGAAATTCCAAGAGAGCGTGGGCCTCAAAAGCATCACCGATGGCGAGTTTCGCCGCACTTACTTTCACTTGGATTTCTTGGAGCAATTGGGCGGTGTGAAGGTGGGCGAGGTCACGATGTCGATCGATGCGCAGGGTAAGGAGCATTTGATGCCGCCTGCGATTCATGTGGTGGGTAAAGTGACGCATGCCAAGCAAATTCAACTGGCTGATTTCAATTACCTCAAGAGTCAAATCGCAACAGGTAGCACGCCGAAGGTGACGATTCCATCGCCCACCATGCTGCATTTCCGGGGAGGCCGCGCAGGCATTGATCGCAAGGCGTATCCTGAGCTCGATCCGGAGTTTTATGACGACGTGGCCAAAGCGTATGGCGATGAGCTGCAATCGCTCTTCAACGCCGGCTGCCGCTACGTACAGATGGACGACACGAATCTGGCCTACCTGTGCGATCCCGCCATGCGCGAAGCCGCGCGCAGCCGTGGCGATGATCCCAATGAGCTGCCACGCCGCTATGCAAGCTTCATCAACAAAGTCGCCGCGCACAAGCCCGAAGGCATGACGCTGGCCATGCACCTGTGCCGTGGCAACTTCAAAAGCACCTTTGCCGCCAGTGGCGATTACGAGCCCGTGGCCGAAGCCTTGCTCTCGGAGATGAACATTGATGCCTATTTCTTGGAATACGACGACGACCGCTCGGGCGATTTTCGCCCACTGCGCTTTCTGAAAAAAGGCAAAACGGTGGTGCTGGGTCTCGTCACCACGAAAGTGGGTCAGATGGAATCCAAGGACGCGCTCAAACGCCGCATCGAAGAGGCCGCCAAATACGCGCCGCTTGAGCAACTTGCTCTTTCGCCACAATGCGGCTTCTCATCCACGGTGCATGGCAACAATATCGCTGTGGAAGATCAGCGCAACAAGCTGAGGCTCGTGATTGAGACGGCCAGCGAAGTGTGGGGGTGATGGATTCACCTGAAATTCGCTACGCGGGCGCGGATGTGCTCTCGCTGGCATTGATCGATGCGCGCAACCGAACGCTGAATTTGATCAGTGAAATTGAGCGCTTGATGCCTGATTTGCTGCTTGCGCAAGCTGTTTGTCCGTCACACATCGATGAGCTGAACCCCCCGCTTTGGTTGCTGGGGCATGCGGGTTGGTTTCAAGAATACTGGGTGGGGCGAAACATGCAGCGCCATTTGGGGCTGCAATGCCCGCCACAGCCGGTCTTGCTGGCCTCGATTGAGCCCCGTGCAGATGACTGCTTTGACCCGCGCCTGTCTAGCCGAGCTCAACGCTGGACACGCATCTATCCCGATCTCTCATCTGTCAAAAGCTATTTGCTTGAAACCTTGGAGATGACGTTGGAGTTGCTCGACAAGGCTGCGCCCACTCATGAGGGTTTGTATTTCTTTCGCCTAGCGCTGTCGCGAGAAGACCAGCTCAGCGAGCAATTGATTGTGATGGCGCAAACACTGGGCTTGAAGCTGAGCGTGCCGCCGCTGAGTGCGTTCGCTTCACGTGCGCCTGTGGTTGTGCCAGCAATGCGCTGGCAAATGGGCTGGCACAGCGGTGCAGCGGCTGGTGGGTTTTCGTTTGACAACGAAGTGCCTCAGCATGAAGTGAGCGTGCCAGAGTTTGAGATCGATGCGCAGCCCGTGAACTGGGCGCAATTCGTGGAATTTGTGGATGCCGGGGGCTACGACGATATGACGCATTGGAGCGATGCCGGTCAGCGTTGGCTTGCATTGGCTTGCGCCGCGCAAGGCATGGGGCATGATCGTCGCGCACCGCGCTAGGTGGAGCAAATTGGCGTGGCCAGCGGCGCGGTGATGCAAATGCGCTTTGGGCGCATGCAGCGCATAGCGGGCGCGGCCAGCGTGATGCATCTGAGTTGGCATGAAGCGCAAGCCTATGCGCGATGGGCGGGGCGACGCTTGTCCACGGAAGTGGAGTGGGAAATCGCCGCGAGTCGCCTGAGTGGCCAAGGGTTTCGTTGGGGTGATGTGTGGGAATGGACCAGCAACAACTTTCGCCCCTATCCGGGCTTTGCTCCTGCGCCTTGGGCGTGTGGCAGCATGTTGCATTTTGAGCATTGCAAGACGCTACGAGGTGCGAGCTGGGCCACGCGTGATCGCATGAGGCACCCCACTTTCCGTGGCTTTGCTCGGCCAGAGCGTGATGCAGGATTTTTTGGGTTTCGCACCTGTGCTTTATAAAATACAGTGCATTTTATCAATATTGCCGGCATGCTGTATGCATAGTTTGCTATTGAATAAATAGCAAACTAATTGCTGAAAGCAGCGATGCCTGTGATGGCTCTGCCCAAGATCAAGGCATGAATATCATGCGTGCCTTCGTAGGTGTTGACCACTTCGAGGTTCACCAAATGCCGCGCCACGCCGTATTCATCAGAGATGCCGTTGCCGCCCATCATGTCTCGCGCTAAGCGAGCAATATCGAGGGCCTTGCCGCAGGAGTTGCGCTTCAAGATCGAGGTGAGTTCGACATTGGCGATGCCTTCGTCTTTCATGCGGCCTAAGCGCAGGCAGCCCTGAAGGCCGAGGCTGATTTCGGTCAGCATGTCGGCGAGTTTCTTTTGAATCAGTTGGTTGGCAGCCAGTGGGCGGCCAAATTGTTTGCGGTCCAGCACGTATTGACGGGCTCTGGTGTAGCAATCTTCTGCGGCGCCGAGTGCGCCCCAAGCAATGCCGTAACGCGCTGAGTTGAGGCAGGTGAAGGGGCCTTTCAAGCCGCGAATCTCAGGGAAGGCATTCTCTTCGGGGCAAAACACATTGTCCATCACGATCTCGCCAGTCAGCGAGGCTTTGAGGCCGACTTTGCCGTGCACGGCGGGGGCGGAGAGACCTTTCCAGCCTTTCTCCAACACGAAGCCGCGAATCGCGCCTTCATCATCTTTGGCCCACACTACGAACACATCGGCGAATGGACTGTTAGAAATCCACATTTTGTTGCCGGTCAGCGAATAACCGCCTGCGACTTTGCGGGCGCGGGTGATCATGCTGGCAGGGTCTGAGCCATGGTCAGGCTCTGTGAGGCCAAAGCAGCCGATGTATTCGCCAGTGGCTAATTTTGGGAGGTATTTTTGCTTGGTGGCTTCATTGCCAAATTCATAGATCGGCACCATCACGAGGGAGCTTTGCACGCTCATCATGGAGCGGTAGCCAGAGTCCACACGCTCCACCTCGCGGGCGACCAAACCGTAGCCAACATAGTTCAGGCCAGAGCCGCCATATTGCTCAGGAATCGTCACGCCAAGCAGGCCGAGCGCGCCCATCTCGCGGAAGATGGCGGGGTCTGTCTTTTCATGGCGAAAGCCTTCTACGACGCGGCTGGCAAGTTTGTCTTGGCAATAGGCGCGAGCAGCTTCCTGCACTTGGCGCTCGTCTTCGGTGAGCTGGCTTGAGAGATTGAACGGATCTTCCCAGCTGAATGCGCTCTTGCCCGGTTTCACCAAGTTGCCCACGTTGACCATGTTGCCCATCTTTGACTCCAAAACGCTGCCTAAAGGAGATGCTTTAAGCCTAAAGTAATTATGCCTGATTCAAGGTTTCTTGAAAGCCGCAAGGGTTTGCTCGATAAGCGCAGATGTCGCTTGCGTGGCATCAAGTGTGATCACATCAGGCTCGTTGGTGGGCGCTTGCAGAGTGGCGAATTGGCTGGTCACCAGCGACTCTGAGAAAAAATGTCCAGCGCGATGGCTTACCCGCTCTTGAGCTTCTTCGCGAGTGAGCTGTAAGTAAGCAAAGCGAAGATCACCGGTGCTTCGCAACGTGTCGCGATAGCGGCGTTTGAGTGAGGAGCAGCCAATCACGCAGCCTGCGGGGTGCTTTTGAATCTGTAGCACCAAGGTTTGCAGCCAGCCCGCGCGATCTGCATCATTGAGTGGCGTTCCTGTAGCCATCTTGGATTTGCTCTGCGGACTGTGGAAGTCATCGCCCTCGATCCAAGGTAGGCTCAGTTGCTTGGCCAGCGCTTGCCCAAAGGTCGATTTATCGCAACCGGCTACGCCCATCACCACAATTGTTGTCATGGGGGGAGTTTAAGGCTTAGGTTTTGGGCGTTACTCTGGTGCAAAGCAAAGAATGAAGAATTCGAACGAATAAAAGATTACTTGGTGTTTGTTGATGGGTTAATTTCTTCCAAGCCTTCGCAGCGTTACAACTGAAGCAGAAAATCAATCGCCTAGATAATGTCAGTGCAATGATCTGCCTTGCACTGACAAGGCATCAAAGTATCTTTGTGTCTTATTTGATGGTCATCGCAACGCAGGCATCCGAGCATTTTTTGCAAGCAGCAGCACATATTTTGCAGTGCTCCATACTGTGTTTGCCGCATTCAGCAGCACAACTTTGACAAATTTTTGCACATAGAGTGCAAATTTCACCAGCATGCGCATCATTGCGTGCGATGGATGCAGCAGCCAATTGACACATGTCTGCGCACTCCATGTCGGCTGCGATGCAAGCAACCATGTGTTTGGGATCAGCTTCTTTCAAGCATGAGCTTGCACATTGCAGGCAAGCAATAGCGCATTCATGACAAGCACGAATGCAATCGGTATCTTTTTCAGTCAGCATGAGATTCACCTATAGTTAGCCCGGTATGGGCATTTCCATTGTGATGTCTATGCTGCAAAGTAAGAGTAAGACTAAATGGCCAGATTATGTAGGACAGGAGGCACTTTATTAATAGCTCAATTGGACGACTTGATCTGTGCGCCCCGCACCTGCATTCTCTTTCAGCGCTTTGGAGAGGATACTGGTGATCACACTTGCAAAGTAACGCGCACCCCAGTTTGAATAACGCGCTTCATCTTCAGGCGTGAGCGAGATCATGCCTGCGCATTTGCCTGCGCGTACGATGCCTTTAACGCCTTTTTCGATCATGGCTTGCACGGCCGGATCGTAGAAGCGATTCTCGTAGCCCATGCTGTGAGCGAGATCGTTGGGGCCTATGAAGACGGCGTCCACACCGGGAGTTGACGCAATTTCAAATGCGGCTTCAATCGCGGGAACGGTCTCAAGCATGAGCACGAGCATCACATCTTGGTTGCTTTTCTCGTTGTGCGCTGCGCCGCCGAATGCGCCGTAACCTGCTGCGCGCACGGAATACGCGCAGCCACGCTGGCCACTGAATCCCGCGTAGCCAGTGGAGCGTGGATAACGAACTTTGTCTGCGATTTCGCGCGCATGCGCTGCGTCTCGGATCATCGGAATTTGCAGGCCGCTGGCACCTGCGTCCAAGGTGCGGGCAATGTCGTGCTCCAAGCATCGCACCAAGGCTGGCAGGCCGCTGGCGCGGGCGGCGCGCAGCATGTTCTCAGTGGTCTCTAGGCCAGCGCTGCCGTGCTCATTGTCGATAATGGTGAAGTCGTAGCCGGCAAATGCGGTCATCTCCACCAAGGCAGGAGATGAGAGGCCGTTGAACAGGCCGCGCATAGGTTGGCCGCTTTGCATGAGGGTGCGAAGACCTGCGTCGATAGGATGAATCATGATTTATTTCCAGAGAATTTCAGAGGCCATCTGTGCGCCCTCAGCCATGCTTTTCAGCTTGGCATAAGCAATCGGTGGGTGCACCGCGCCAAAGCCTGCAAACGTGCCAAAGCCGCAATCGGTACCGGCCATCACGCGCTCGCGGCCCACGATGTTGGCGTATTGCAGCAAGCGCTGTTTGACGAGTTGTGGATGCTCGATAAAATTACTTACCGAATCGAGTACGCCGGGGCAGAGGATTTTGTTTTCTGGCACCAAGCCCTTCTTCTGCGCGTCGCTCCACACTTCCCACTCATACGCGTGGCGTGGGTTCGCGCCTTCAAACAAAATCACGCTGGGCTTGGCTTTGCACACGAGGCTAAGCACGCGATCGAGGCCAATATCGTGATGATGCGGGCCTTCATAGTTGCCCCAGCAGATGTGCATGCGAATCTTTTCTGCGGGAATGTTCCGTAGCGCATGGTTGAGTGCTTCGACTTGAAGATTGGCGTTGCGTAGAAACTCTTCTTCCGTATTGTCGCGAAATTTGATGTGGCGACCCATGCCTAAATCCGGCGCGTCGATCTGTAAATCTAAGCCGGCAGCCACAATCGCTTCATATTCGGTTTGCATCGCATTGGCCAGCGCTTCCAAATATTTTTCGTGCGAGGCGTAATACTTGTTGGGCTGGAAGACGGCGATCACGCCGGGGCTGGCGGCATTCATAAATGCCTTATGAGCGCCCGCTTTTTTCACAGCGCCTTTGAGATTAGCAATGTCTTTGTGCAGGCCACTCAAATCTTTCACCGCAATTGAGCCAGTACAAATCGGGCGGTGGTATTTGGGCGTTGCGCCGAGCTTGGCTAAGCGCTCTTTGAAATCAGGGAAATCATCCAAATCGCGCGGTGTGGCGCGGGGCATCTCACCAATCTCAAAGCCGGTGAGGCGGTGGCGAATGTAGGTGGCGTAGCTGATTTTGCTCATCTCGCCATCGCTGACCACATCGACTCGTGCATCCATCTGCGCGGCCACCACGGCATCGGTCTCAGCGATCATGATGCGGTCGAAATCTGCTTCGTTGTAATTCACGCCGGAGTCTTGCGCGAAGAGTTGCTCCACCACTCGCTCAGGGCGGGGCAGGCTGCCAACGTGGGTGGTGAGAATGCGATTTGTCATGTGTTTTCTTTCTGTTCTGTTCTGAGCTGACGCTGCCAATTTATCTTTGTGAACGGTCAATGTAGCGCTTCAGGCCCACATAGCCGTTGGCATCCATGCCCCAGCCCGCTTGCGCGGCTGCGGCAGCTACATCGGGCGCCCAATTGATGCGCTTACGCTCATCGCCGGGCGTCATCACAAGCATCACGGCATCTTGATCGCCCGCATTTCGATAGGCGCGCCAAACGTGGGCTGGCATCGCATAGCTGTCGTTGCCCTGTGTCGTGCCATTTGCTACTATTTTTATAGCAATCTGCGCAGTATTTATGCCGATAAATGGTGCGTTTTGTATAAAAAATTCTACGCTGCCTTGATAGACAGCCAAGACTTGCTTTGAGGAGAGTTGATGGCAACTGACCGAGCCACCGGCAGGAATCTTGAGCCATTCCACCGAGAAGCCATGGGAATTCATGACGGGTGCGAGAT
>JANNED010000328.1:0-5050 GCA_031388245.1 Variovorax sp. | reverse complement strand
TTCATCGGCCACCCTCTGAGCGGCCACAGGTGAACCACCCGAGCCATCCAGCATCCCGCCCAAATCATTCACCAACACCTTCGCCCCACGCGAAGCCAGCGCCAGCGCATGCAAGCGCCCGAGGCCACCTCCGGCGCCAGTCACGATGGCGACGCGGCCTGTGAAATCTAAAGTCTGTTGTTCAGTCATGTGTTTGTTCTTTGAAAAGCGATTTACGAGAAACTATTCGCTATGAATTAGTGAGCATTCCGCGCACATTTCATATCGGCTAAGCCTCTATTTTGCTTGCAAAACCCCTATTTCTCAGGGTCAATGACTCCACATTTCATGGCGTGTCAATGCAGTATTGCATTACAATTGTGATGCAAAAAAGGAGCATCTCATGCGCACCGCCACATTCCCCGCAGTTCGCACCACGCCAGAAAATCGGGCTTTGGTTGAATCCGTTCTGCGGCCAGGCGAAACTTTGTCCACTTTCATCGAAGAGTCATTGCAAGAAAGAGCACAGTGGCGCAAAGAAGATCAGGCGTTTTATGCAAGGGCGATGGAAGCTGCCAAACGTATTCGCGCAGGCGGGAAAATCTACACGCTAGACGAAACGATTGCCAGCTTGCGCAAGCAGTTGCAAAACGCGCGTGATAAGCAAGCTGCACCTGATGTAGCGCCCATGGATATGGCTCAATCTAAGAAAGCCTCAACCAAGTCCAAGAAGACCAAGGCTGCTGTGTGAATTCATACAGCTTCATCATTTCGCCGCAAGCTTATGATGATTTGCACCGACTCCAAGATTTTTGGATCAAGATGGCGGGCGCTGATCTTGCCGAGCGGGCACTCAACACCATCATCAAAGCATTCGATTTGCTTCAAACATTCCCGCACAGTTGCCGCAAAGCTGAATCAACGGAATTGCAAATGCCTTGCAGGGAACTCATCATTCCGTTTGGAAGTTCGGGCTACTTAGCCCTGTTCACAATCTACGAAGAGATACAGGAAGTGGTCATTTTGGCGGTGAGGGATCAGCGGGAGACTGACTACAAGTGAGATGAATCAAGACCCTAAGATAGCGTGCGAATATAAATTTCACCAGTTCTTCGTAAGATATTTCTCAAGGCGATTTGCAACACTCCAAAGCAACACATTAGGGCTGATCCAAAGTAATCCAGTAGTGAGTAAAAATATCCAAAACACATCAGACTGCCCAGAAGACAGACGCCAGAGAAGCAGTATGGCAGCACTTAGGGAAATTTCTGCCACACATATAAATACTGAATTGGAGTGTTCGCGCAAATGTGTATAGCTTTCTCGAATTTCACGCGCCCATGGACTTGTGTTTCGTGCTGTAGCTAGTTTCGAGTAATAGTCTTCAAATTTATCTTTATCTTTATCTTTATCCTCTTCAGGGCCACGATCACGTCTGATTATCCAGATCACGTAGGATTGTCCTACAAACATCCAAAGGGAGGGTAACGCGGCTGCGATCAACATGCAAAAAACAAACCAATCTCCCAATCTTTGATTGCATAGTATCGAATACGTTATCCATACTATTAATAGTGTGAGCGTTATCAAGAACCAAGCAATCCATGCATAACCAGCAAATTTATTCATGCCTTTGCGAAACATTCGGCCTGCGTGAAATATGGTAATCGGTGTGCTTGATAAATAAGCGAATCCGAATCCTAATATCAGCAATCCAAAAAAAGCGGACGCATTTGCTTCTTTGTTCTCGCTCAGCAGAAAACCAGATTTGAGTTTATTGAAGTCGCCGTCGTAGGCAATGATGGTGATTAGGCCTGCGATTAACATAGTTCCCAGCAGCATGGGCGTCAAGTATCTGACCAAATAATCTTCCCACCATCGGCCTTTATTGTTATCGCTCATCTTTGTATTTCTCAAGCCTTCGGCAGCGTCACGCCTTGCTGGCCTTGGTATTTCCCGCCTCGGTCTTTGTAGCTGATCTCACAAACATCATCCGCATCGCTTTCAAAGAACAGCACCTGCGCACAGCCTTCACCGGCGTAGATTTTTGCCGGTAGCGGCGTGGTGTTTGAAAATTCTAGGGTCACGTAGCCTTCCCATTCGGGCTCAAACGGGGTGACGTTGACGATGATGCCGCATCTTGCATAGGTGCTTTTGCCCAAGCAGATGGTGAGCACGTTGCGTGGGATGCGGAAGTATTCCATCGTGCGCGCGAGCGCGAAGCTGTTGGGGGGGATGATGCAGCTGTCGCCGTGGAAATCGACGAAGCTTTTTTCATCGAAGTTTTTCGGATCCACCACGGTGCTGTGGATGTTGGTAAACACCTTGAATTCGGGGGCGCAGCGGATGTCGTAGCCATAGCTGCTCGTGCCGTAGCTGATCATTTTTTGCCCTGCTGGCGATTGGCGCACTTGGCCGGGCTCAAACGGCTCAATCATGCCGTGCTGCTGCGCCATGCGGCGAATCCATTTGTCTGATTTGATGCTCATGATTTGATTTTAAAGGGGTGGAGAGACGGGGCTAAATCACATGGCTGATGAACGAGAACAGCAAGCTGAGCACGATGGTCGAGCCCAGCGGGATGTTGATGTCTCGGCCGCGCAGCTTGAAGCTGAAATCGCCGGGAAGCTTGCCAAAACCAAAGCGGCGCAGGAAAGGGGCCAGCCAGCTGAGCAGGAATAAGGCCAAGACGGTGATGAGCAGCCAGCGCATTGTCTTTAACTCGATACTATTAATTTCGTAGCATAACATGTATATTCCATGCCGGCTATCCGTCGATTTTGTTTAAAAAATGGCCACCTGCTGCGATGCGTGAGTAAAGAAGTGCTGGTGCTCATGCTGATGTCAACATTCAAAGCGTGTGGCTGCGGTCGCCGTGCGTGAAGCCAATGAGCTGTAAGTCTGAACCCACGCCCTTGCCTAAGCCCAAGACTTTGAAAAGCTCGCCCATCTCATGCTCATGGATCAATTTGGCCACTGCCCCACGCTGGATCTGGGGCAGTTGCTCTGCTTTTGAGAGCAGATCGAGGTTGAGCAAGAAGCGGCCTTGGCTGGCATAGCCCAATACATCGAGGCCCGCATCTTGCGCCGCCACCGCGCAACCCGTGAAATTCACATGGGCTGTGATGTCTTTGAGGCCAATGCCCGAAAGCGGATGGATACCGCTTTTGTGCTGCTGGTGCGTCATCAGCGTGCCCATGTGACGCTGCGGATGGTAATACTCGGCTTCGGGGAAGCCGTAATCAATGAAGAAAGCTGCGCCGAGCTGCAAGCTGTCGGCCAGTGAGCGGATGTAGGCTTCTTGCTGCGGATGAATTTCCGTGAGGTATTCATGCTCGCCTGCAATCTCCGTTGGCGGGCGCAGCGAGGTGGGGCGTTCTTGCCACAAGAATGCGCTCTCTTCAAAAGCCAAGCCCTGCGAGTTGGCTGAGCGCGCAATACCGCGCGAATCATGGGGGCGCGCGATACCGCGCGAATCATGGGAGAGCGTGACACCGCGCTCGTGCCACTGCCCCTTGATCCGCGCCAGCAGCTTGACCGGCATCGCATCGAGCACTTCATTGCCGATCACCACGCCTTGTATCTGTTCAGGCCACGCATCGAGCCACTGCACTTGGTCACCAAAATGCTTCAAGCGCTCTTGCTGCCGTGCCCGCAGCTCCGACGAGATTTCTATGATGAAATACCGCTCTAGCCGGCATGCATGCTTCACAAGATGCTCACATATGTGTAGCGCTAGGATGCCACTGCCTGCGCCGAATTCGTAGATGCAATGCGTGTTGGTGGCTTGCAACACCTGCGCCGCTTGATCGCCCAAGCATTGCGCAAAAAGCGGCGAAAGCTCGGGCGCGGTCATGAAATCGCTGCCAGCAACATGGCCCAGCTTGGGCAGGCCATTGGTGTAATAGCCCATGCCGGGTGCGTAGAGCGCGGCTTGCATGAATGCATCAAACGGCAGCCAGCCGCCATTATTTTTAATCAGCTGCGCAATGTGCGATTGCAATGCGTCAGATACACTGGAAGAAGTTTGGTTCACCTTGAGATTGTCCAATATCTTCATGTCTTTTTATGAGTTCTCCTGTTGATTCCCGCGTTGTTCTGGTCACTGGCGCAGCCAAACGCCTTGGCCGCGAGATTGCGATCGCATGTGCGAAGCAAGGTTGGCGCGTGGCCGTGCATTACCGTGGCTCAGAAGAAGATGCTATAAAAACAATAGCGCTCTGCGCTGATTCTGTGCCGGCGCATGGCCAAAATCATCAAAAATTCCAAGCAGACTTGGCCAACGAGAATGCGACACGCGGCCTAAGCCAGCAGGTCATCGCGCAGATGGGGCGGCTCGATGCTGTGGTCAACAGCGCTGCATTGTTTGAGCATGATGCCCCCGAGACTTTCAGCTATGCCGCCATGCAAAAGCATCTGGCCAGCAACACCGGCGCAGCCATTGTGCTGAGCGCAGCGCTGCATGCACACGTGAAGGCGGCAGGCCGTATGGGCGTTGTGGTCAACATGCTTGATCAAAAGCTCTGGAATCAAAACCCAGATTTTTTGAGCTACACGCTCTCCAAGGCTGCCTTGGAGGCAGCAGGCACGATGTTAGCGATCGGCCTCGCACCGCTGGTGCGCGTGGTGGGCATCGCGCCGGGTCTCACGCTGACTTCCCACATGCTCTCCGATGAAAAATTCCAAGCCCTGCACGCACTCTCGCCACTGGGCAGAAGCTCCACACCGGCTGATGTATGCGCCGCAGTTATCTTCGCGCTGACCAATTCTTCCATCACGGGCACCACGCTGCTTGTCGATGGCGGCCAGCATCTCATGAAATTTGAACGCGACTTTTCGCTGATGTAACCCAACGGATTTCTCCTATGCCCAATACCCCACGCGGCACGCAAATTCTTCAGCTCACCGGTCTGCGCTTTGATGCGAATTTAGGCATCCTAGAAAGCGAAAAAATCAAGCCACAGCCGATACAAGTGGACGCTGAGCTCAATCTGGGCACGCAGCCGCTCGCACCACAAGACGATGAGATCAACCATGTGCTCGATTACCGCAAAGTGCGCCAGATCATCAT
>JANNED010000175.1:0-1647 GCA_031388245.1 Variovorax sp. | reverse complement strand
TTGCGTGGTCTTGACTAACAGCTTGGCACCCACTGCTGGATGATCTGCGATGAGCTGGCCAATGGCTGCGCGGGTGAGGATGGCGGCTTGCACAGGATCAATCGCCGTGCAGGTGGCATTGCGCAGCTCGCTGTCGAGCATGGACATTTCACCCAAAGCCGCACCTGCACGGACAACAGCAAGGCGAGAGACTTCGAGCAAGGCGTTGGTGGGCTGGCCCGTGGCGTCGTGTTGCATGATGCGCTTGGTCACATCGACCGTGCCTTTCAAGATCAGCAGCATCCAATCACCAGCTTCACCTTCTTCGATGAGAATTTGGCCGGCCTGCGCTTGAGTCATGCGCATCGCACTGCCTAGGATAGCGAGATCTTCGAGCTTGAAATCTTCAAGCAAGCTGGCGCTTTGGCGCAGCTGATCGGCTTGGCTTTGCAGGGCTTGCTTGGCATCGCCCAGATCCTCGAAGCCGCGCTGGAGGAGCGCTTGCGGCAACACTCGCGGCAGAGGTGGGATGGATGATGCTTGCAGCATGCTCATGCTTGGCTCTGTCGGTCTGTCGGTGGGTGGGTGTTTATTTGATCTGAGTGGCCAGCCAAGCGGCCAACTGGCGCACGGCATCATCGGTTGCGGCAGTGAGCGCACGCACGCCTCCTGCAGCATCCTGGGATGTGGCGGGTGCTTTTGCTAAAACGGTGGTTTGCGCAGCGAGTTGATCGTTTTTGAGGAGGCTGGCGCGCAGGCGAACGAGGCCTAGGCTGCTGCTGGGGCTGTCGAAAAGTTGGCTGAATTCATCAAGCTCAATACGCAGCACCCAAGGCGCGATGCCTTCGGTAGAAAGCACCGGGCCTTGGGCGGCCAGAGCATCGCGCACTCGCGCGCGAACGAGCTGGGCGGGGCTTGTGCTCCAGCGGGCCTGGGCGTAGGGGAGCAATTGCTGGGCATTGCTGTATTGCAAGCGGTACAGCAAGGAAGGGCTGTCTAGACTGGCGCTGGCTTCGATGTCGGGCAGGGCGACAGCGGCGCTGCGTGTTGCAGGGGAAGATGTTGCTGCGTTGAGCACAGGGCCAAAGTCGTACACGGCTTTGAGGGCAGGGGGCTGAGGGGTGGTGCAGGCTGAGAGTGTGAAGGTAAGAGCAGGGAGCACCAACCAAGCAAGACGCTTAAAAATCTGCTTTTTCACCGCATTTTTAATGCCTTTTAGCCCTGTAGCCGGCATAAAGATTGATCGTACAGCTATGAAATTAATAGTATTCATGATCTTCAATATCTTGAGGAGGTTGTCTTATTTTGAAGGCGCTGTGTAGGCAGGCGCTGAAAACCCGCGCTCGCCAGGGCCGGGGGGCACGGGAGCGTTGCCGAAGATCAAGCTTTGCGGGTTGTCGCCCAGCTCTTTGACCACGCTGGTGGTGGCGCGAGCGGCGCGAGCGGCATCATCGAGCATCCGGGTGGAGCGCGGCAAGGTGTTGGCAGTCAAGGCCTGCGCGCTTTGGCCAATGGCCTGGGCTGCGCTGTTGGCGCTCGATAGGCCTTCGTTCATGCGATCCATCGTGCCGCCCTGGGCTGTCAAGCGATCTGCGATACTGCTCATGCTGTTGGCGGCCTTGCTGGTTTCTTGCGCGGTTTTGCTGAGCTCGCCTGCCGTGGTTTGCA
>JANNED010000159.1:0-2552 GCA_031388245.1 Variovorax sp. | reverse complement strand
CATCCAAAGAGAAGTCCTTCAAGCGCCAAGAAAGCGTTAGAAGATGATCTCAATAAACTACTATTTTGAAAGCAAACTACTGAGGCAATAAAGGGGCGATAGCCCTAATTTACTTATAACCCACCCGATCCAGCATCTGCTGCACCTTGACTTGGTTCATGCCAATCACACTCGCGGGAATTGTCTCAGCTTTGAAATTTTCGCCGCCATTGCCCACCAGCATGGCTTTCAGCGCAGGGTTGTCGATCTTCATGCCTTTGGCGGTTGGCCATTCGTTGTTGCCGTCGGCGAAGTATTTCTGTGCCGATGGGCTGGCCAAGTACTCTAGGAATTTCACGGCGGCTTCGCGGTTTTTCGCGTTTTTAGCCATGGCGCCGCCCGCCACGTTCAGGTGTGTGCCCCAGCCTGATTGGTTGGGAAACACGATACCAAGCTTGTCCATCACGGCTTTGTCTTCTGCTTTATCAGAGCGCAACAGGCGAGCGATGTAGTAGGTGTTAGACAGTGCAATACCGCACTCGCCGCTGGCTGCAGCTTTGATCTGATCGGTGTCTCCACCCTTTGGGTCACGTGCCATGTTGGCCACCATGCCTTTGAGCCAGGTTTCTGCCGCTGGAGCGCCGATGTGTTCGGTCACTGCGCCAAACAGGCTGAGGTTGTAAGGATGCGAGCCGCTGCGCGTGCACAACTTGCCTTTGTTTTTTGCGTCGCCCAGCTCTTCATAGGTGTCTACATCTTCGCGCTTAACAGTAGTTTTGTTGTAGACCACCACCCGAGCGCGGGTGGAAAAGCCAAACCAAGGCGTGCCTTCAGGCGTGGCTTTGGCGCGGTATTGTGCGGGAATCGCATCTTCCAACACTTTGGATTTCAGGGGAGCAAACAGGCCATCGATCTCGCCCTTCCACAAACGCGCTGCATCAACCAGCAAAATCACGTCGGCTGGCGATGAAGTGCCCTCGGCTTTCAAGCGGTTCAGAATACCTGCGTCATCCGCGTCCACTCGGTTGATCTTGATACCCGTGGCTTTGGTGAAATCGTTGTAAAGCGCTTCGTCGGTGCTGTAGTGGCGGGCGGAATAGAGGTTAAGGGTTTTGTTGTCTTGCGCATGCGCGGGCAGGGCAGCAAGCACGGCCAAGGAAGAGGCGAGGGCGGTCAATCCGGGTTTGAACATAGGGGCTCCTAGAGTGGAAGAAGTGAAGTGCATGGCCATATCATAAACTAAATGATAACGATTCGCATTTATATTGCAACTATCTCTGAAGGAACCCCGCAAATCTTTTTAACTCACTCTTGTCATCGTAGCAAAGAGCGTCACGTTGCTGATACGCATTGCAGTTGGTTTGAAGCTGCGCTAAAGGAGGGTCATCATGTACAAACTCCGTTTGTTGTTTACCAAATTTCGCCACGAACTGCGCTTGGTGTGGGCGATGTTGCGCGATGCGCGCACGCCCGCTACCGCAAAACTCACCGCCATTGTGGCGCTTTTGTATGTCATCAGCCCGCTGGATCTGATTCCCGATGTGCTGCCGATCCTAGGTTGGCTCGATGACGGACTGGTCGCATATTTGTTGTTTCAATTGGCGCAACGTTTACTGCCAGAAGATCTGCTGGCAGCTCTCAAACAGCGCACTTCAAGCGGATCAGCAAGCGATTCAAAATCTCAAAAATTTCACACCAAATAGGGCTTTAGCCTTTATATAGCGTGCGCTGAATGCTATCAATTAAGTAGCTTACAAAAGTTTGGTACCACCAACAGGAATCGAACCTGTATCTAGCGCTTAGGAGGCACTCGTTCTATCCATTGAACTATGGCGGCATGGGGGAGATTGTAGTGGGCGGCTTGCTCCTCGCAGTTCCTTTGCGTCACAATCGGGCATGCTGCGTATCTATTGGCAAACGCTTCGCCCCGCCCTTTGGTCAAGGATTTTTTGCCTTGTTTGGTTTGCCGCATGCGCTTTCGCTCTGGATGCATCGGCTCAGGCTCTGGGTGTGGCCTCTGATGCAGGTACGCCAGCTCAGCCGCCGGTCATCGATCTCAAGCAAGACATCGACAAAATCAGCCTCGCGGGCAAGGCTTGGGTCTGGATTGATCCGACGGGGCAGGCCTCGGCTGAGCAAGCCATGGCTGCCTTCCAGCCAATGCCATCGGTAGACAGCAGCACGCAATCGCTCTCAGCAAATCCAGTGATGCCTTTCGACCCAGACTTGCATTTGCGTGAAGAAGGCCGCTCGTATGCTTTGCATGGCAAAGCGATGTGGCTGCATTTCAGTGCACACAATCTGTCTCCGCGCACCCACTGGCGCTTGCAGGTGGATTTACCCACCACGGATCTGGCCAGTCTGTATTTTCAGCGTGGCGACGGCATTTGGACAGCACAGCATGCGGGTGATTCTTTGGCGCACTCCAATTGGAGCGTTCAAGATCGGTATCCGCTGTTTTATCTGAGCGACACCACCGGGCAGCCCGTGAGCTATTTGCTGCGCATTCGGCATGAGCGCGTGCCGTATTCAGCCGGAGTTTATATTTATAGCGACCAAGCTGTGATCAGCTC
>JANNED010000140.1:0-1914 GCA_031388245.1 Variovorax sp. | reverse complement strand
GGGTCAGTCCTATGTGGTGTTCGGCAAGGCCGCCGGCTTTGCCGCCACTCTCGACCTGGCCAACGTGGCCAATGGCGCCGCGACGATGAAGTCGTCGAAGCCATCGCCGTTGATGTCGCCGGCCGCGGCCACCGTCTCTCCCAGGGTGTCGAGGGCGACCCGGCCCTGCATGACAAAGCCGCCGTTGCCGGCCTCCACGGCAGCCAGGTCAATGGTCGCCGCGAAGCCGCCGGCGCGGCCGAACACGATATAGCCGGCACCGGCAGAGCCGGCGCGGGCGAAGCCATAGGCGGGGTCCGCGAAACGCGGCGTGCCCGCGCCGGTGGCGGCCGGGGCACCGATGAGCAGGTCATCGAAGCCGTCACCGTTGATGTCGCCGGCGCCCGATACCGAAAATCCGGCCAGGTCGCCGCCGTGCGCGCCGGTCATGGCGAAGCCGTCGGTGCCATTGGCCACGTTGGCCAGGTCGAGAGTGGCGGCAAAGCCGGCGGCCTTGCCGAACACCACATAGGACTGACCCGCGTAACCGGCAGCGACAATCGCGCCGACGATCAGGTCATCGAAGCCGTCGCCGTTGACGTCGCCCGCCGAGGCTACCGAGAAGCCCGAGCGGTCGCCCGGGCTGCCTCCGAACAACGCAAAACCGCCGTTGCCGGCCGCAATGTTGGCCAGGCTGACCGGTGCGTTGATGACCCATGCGACGGCGTTGGCGACCTGCAGCGTGGCCAGGCCGTTGCTGAAGGTGGTGTAGCCGCCCGCACTGGCGCCTTGCACCCAGCCCGGGTCCACCGGTATGACGCGGTCGCCGGCATTGCCTTCAACGCGCAGCGTGTTGGTGGTGTCGGACATGGCCAGAACGGCGGTCGCGCTGACGACCAGTCCGTTCCTGCCGCTGCCGGTGAGGTCCACGGCCTCGAAGGTGTTGACCCGACCACCGGTGGCTTGCGTGAGGTCGAGCGTGAGGCTGGCGCCGTCGAGCGCCAGGGTGTCGTTGCCTGCGCCGCCGGTGACGCTGGCGAAGTCGACACCGGTCACACGCACGATATCGTCGCCGGCCCCGCCATCGAGGGTGTCGGCAGCGCCGCCGGTGAGCACGTTGTTGCCATTGTTGCCAACGAGGGTGTTGGCCAGCGCGTTGCCGGTGCCGTCGATATTCGCGGTGCCGGTGAGCAGCAGGTTTTCGACGTTGGCCGCGAGCGCGAAGGTCGCCGCGCTTTGCACGCTGTCGGTGCCCGCATTGCTGCTTTCGATCACCGCGTCGGCCGTGCTGTCGACGACATAGCTATCGTCGCCGGTGCCACCTGTCATGGTGTCATTGCCGGCGCCACCGACGATCGTGTTGTTGGCGGCGCTGCCGGTGAGGCTGTCGTTGAATACGCTGCCCTCGAGTTGCTCGAAACCGCTCAGGGTGTCGATGCCGGCGCCGCCCGTGTTTTGCGCGCTGCTGGTGGCCAGGCTAACCGTCACGGCACGTCCGGCGCTTGCGTAGCTGACCAGATCGACGCCGGCACTGCCGGTGAGCGAATCGTCGAAGGCGCTGCCTTCGAGTTGTTCGAAGTTGGCCAGCGTATCGGTGCCGGCGCCGCCGGTGGCCTGTGCGGTGGTAATGGCCAGGCTGACCGTCACGCCGGAAGCCGCGCTGACGTAGGAGACGCGGTCGATGCCGTTGCCGCCATTGAGGGTGTCGTTGCCGGCGCCGCCCTCGAGGGTGTCGTTGGATGCGCTGCCGGTGAGGCTGTCGTTGAAGGCGCTGCCCTCTAGTTGTTCGAAGTTGGCCAGCGTATCGGTGCCGGCGCCGCCGGTGGCCTGCGCGGTGGCAATGGCCAGGCTCACGGTGACGCCTGCGGACGCGCTGGCGTAGGAGATTCGGTCGATGCCGGCGCCGCCGTCGTGTGTCTCGGGGCCGGCGCCGCC
>JANNED010000134.1:0-8545 GCA_031388245.1 Variovorax sp. | reverse complement strand
ACGAACCATTGATCAGTGAGCATGGGCTCTACGACCTGGCCCGTTCTCGCGCAGATCGGCAGCATCAATTTATGTGGCTTGATCTCAATCAAAAAGCCTTGCGCCTCCAAATCTTTGATCACCGCTTTACGCGCCACAAAGCGATCCATGCCTTGGTAGGCAGCGGGGCCGTTCACGTTGATCTTGGCGTCCAGCGAGAAGATCGTGATCAGTGGCAGGTTGTGGCGCTGGGAGCAAGCGTAATCGTTGAAGTCATGCGCGCCCGTGATCTTGACGCAGCCTGAGCCGAAAGCGCGATCCACAAAATCATCAGCAATGATGGGAATCGAGCGGTTGCACAGCGGCAGATCAACGCGCTTGCCTACAAGGTGTTTGTAGCGCTCGTCTTCAGGATGCACGCAAAGTGCGCCATCGGCCAGCATCGTCTCGGGGCGGGTGGTGGCGATTTGCAGGCCGCGAGCGATGTGCTTGTCTGTCGTCTGCGTCGCGCCAATCTCTTGCTCGCCATCGGTAAACGGGTACAAGATGTAATGCATCTTGCCGTCGGCCTCTTGGCTCTCCACTTCCAAATCGCTCACCGCGCTTTTCAGCACGGGATCCCAATTCACGAGCCGCTTGCCGCGATAGATCAGGCCTTCATCATAGAGGCGCACGAAGGTCTCGGTCACTACTTTGCTGAGCTTGTCATCCATCGTGAAATATTCGCGGCTCCAATCCACGCTCGTGCCCATGCGGCGCATTTGCGTGGTGATGGTGTTGCCGGATTCTTCTTTCCAGTCCCACACGCGGGCGACGAAATTCTTGCGTCCTAAATCGTGCCGCGTCTGCCCTTTGTCTTGCAACTGCCGCTCCACCACAATTTGCGTGGCGATGCCGGCGTGATCTGTGCCGGGAATCCATGCGGTGTTGAAGCCGCGCATGCGGTGGTAGCGCGTGAGCGAATCCATGATCGTTTGGTTGAACGCATGGCCCATGTGCAGCGTGCCGGTGACGTTGGGTGGGGGCAGTTGGATGGAATAGTTCTCGCCTTTGGCAGCAGCCTCTTGACTTGGCGCGCCTGTGCCGCGACTGCCTGCATTGCCATAACCGCGCTTTTCCCATTCTGGGCCCCATTGGGCTTCGATGGGCTGGGGGTCGAATGATTTGGCGAGGGCTTCTAAGCCGGGCTGGGCGGGTTTGGTGGTGTCAAGCGTCATGCCCGCAATTTTACCGGGCGGGTTTTGCAAATCATTCGGGCTAAAGGCTCTATTTATACGCCGCCAGCGCCACAGCGAGTTGCGCTCCCACACGCGCATTGTTTTTCACCAAAGCAATATTGGTCTTCAGGCTTTGGCCACCTGTCAGTTCATTGATGCGCTGGAGCAAATAAGGCGTGGTGCGTTTGCCTGCAATGCCTTGCTGTGCGGCCTCATTCAATGCTTGCGCCACGATATGGTCAATCTGCGCAGCGGGGATTTCCATCTCAGCCGGCACAGGGTTGCTCACCACCACACCGCCCTTCAAGCCCAGCGCCCATTTGGTGTGAATAAACTTGGCCTGCTCTGTGGCCGTATCGAGCCGAAAATCCGCTTTCAAACTGCTGGAGCGCGTAAAAAACGCAGGGAATTCATCCTGCCCCACGCTGATCACCGGTACGCCATGCGTTTCTAAATATTCCAACGTGAGCGGCAAATCAAGAATAGATTTCGCCCCAGTGCAGACCACGGCCACGCTCGTTTGCGCCAACTCCTGCAAATCGGCAGAAATATCAAAGCTCTCGGCAGCGCCACGATGCACGCCGCCAATGCCGCCCGTGACGAAAACTTTGATTCCCGCCATCGCTGCGCAAATCATGGTTGCAGCCACCGTCGTAGCGCCCGGCTTGCTTGTCGCTACGGCATACGGCAAATCGCGCCGGCTGAGCTTCATCACGTCAGGTGTCGAGCCGAGCACTTCAATTTGTTCACGCGAGAGCCCAATACAAATTTTGCCGCCCAGCACAGCAATCGTGGCGGGAACAGCGCCGTGCGCCCGAATCACTGCTTCGACTTCTAGCGCGGTTTGCACATTCTGCGGATAAGGCATGCCATGCGCGATGATGGTCGATTCCAGCGCAACGACGGGCAGGCCTTGCGCCAGCGCCGCCGAGACCTCCGCATGAATATTCAGAAATTGGCTAGTCAACGTGTTGTTCATTCAATAGAGCTTAGCTAAGTTTCCATCTCGAAAATGAAAAAAGCCTGTGATCACTCACAAGCTTTTTAAAATTTTGGTGGGACCTGCGGGGGTCGAACCCACGACAAACGGATTAAAAGTCCGCTGCTCTACCAACTGAGCTAAGGTCCCACGTCTGAGATGCCAGAAGCTCACGCTTATTGCAGCACAGCCCTAAATTATAGCGTGGTTTTTTCATGGCTCGGATCGCCCGGGAAGGAAAATGAGTGCTTTGAGAGCTGCCTCTAGGCGGCAGCTGCGAATTCGCATGGCACACTCTCGCGCTAGTTGTTCCCTACGCACAGCCGTGCCATCGCCCCATGCAAAGCATCATTTCAAAACTAGCGCAAGAAATCAAAGTCAAAGAATCGCAGGTGCAATCCGCAGTCAGCCTGCTCGACGGCGGGGCAACCGTGCCCTTTATTGCGCGCTATCGCAAAGAGGCCACCGAAGGGCTGGATGATATTCAGCTGCGCGAGCTGGCATACCGGCTGGGCTATTTGCGGGAGATGGCCGAGCGGCGAGAAGCGATTTTGAAGAGCATCTCGGAGCAGGGCAAGCTCACGCCTGATTTGCAAGCGGCCATTGATGCCGCGCCTTCGAAGCAAGAACTGGAGGATTTGTATGCGCCTTACAAGCCCAAGCGCCGTACCAAGGGGATGATCGCTAAAGAGGCGGGCATTGAGCCACTGGCTAACGCTTTGTTTGCCGACCCAACACTTGTGCCATTGACCGAGGCAGAAAAATTCACCTCGCCAGCGGGCAGCATTGAAGGCGCAGATTTTTCTACGCCGCTGGCGGTGCTGGATGGCGTGCGAGATATTTTGAGCGAGCGCTGGGCCGAAGATGCTGGCCTCGTGCAAAGTTTGCGGGAATGGCTGTGGAGCGAATCGGCGTTCACCTCCAAGCTGCTGGAAGGCAGGGATGCCAAGAACCCCGATGTCGCTAAATTTCAGGATTATTTCGATTACAGCGAGCCGATTGCAAGAGTGCCTTCGCATCGGGCGCTGGCCGTCTTTCGCGGGCGAGCTGCCGAGTTTTTAGAAGCAAAACTGGATGTGCCCGGCGTGGAATCTGCGCAGGGTGCTACGAATTCAGGAGCGACTTCTGCGACTTCGATGGCTTCAAAGCCGGTGAGCTTGGCAGAAGGCCGCATTGCCCTGCATCTGAAATGGAGCCATGCTGCGCGCCCGGCTGACGATCTGATCCGCAAATGCGTGAGCTGGGCCTGGAAGGTCAAGCTGTCTCTCAGCTTGGAGCGCGATCTGTTTTCACGGCTGCGCGAAGAGGCCGAAAAAGTGGCCATCAAAGTGTTTGCGCAAAACATCCGCGATCTGCTGCTGGCCGCGCCCGCTGGCCCCAAAGCCGTGATGGGGCTCGATCCGGGTATTCGCACGGGGGTGAAAGTGGCCGTGGTGGACGCAACGGGCAAGCTGCTGGAGACGGCGACGGTGTATCCGCATGAGCCGCGCAAGGATTGGGATGGCGCTTTGCATACTTTGCAGCTTCTCGCGCAAAAGCATGGCGTGGAATTGATCGCCATTGGCAATGGCACGGCCTCGCGCGAGACGGACAAGCTCGCTGGTGATGTGATTAAAATGCTATCAAAAGATGAGCACTCTGCGCAGGAAATACGCCGGGAAAGTGGTCAAAATGCTTATAAAACCATTCAAAAAGTCGTGGTGAGCGAATCCGGCGCATCCATCTACAGTGCCAGCGAATACGCAAGCCTTGAAATGCCCGATGTGGATGTGAGCCTGCGCGGCGCGGCATCTATTGCGCGGCGTTTGCAAGATCCGCTCGCCGAATTGGTGAAGATTGATCCCAAGAGCATTGGCGTGGGGCAGTATCAGTATGATGTGAACCAGAGCGAGCTGGTGAAAAGCTTGGATGCTGTGGTGGAAGATTGCGTCAACGGTGTGGGCGTGGATTTGAACACTGCCAGCGTGCCGCTGCTCACGCGCGTGGCGGGCTTGAATGGCTCTGTGGCGAAAGCGGTCGTGCGGCATCGCGAAGCCAAAGGTGCGTTTGCCTCGCGGCAAGATTTACTCAGCGTGAGCGGCTTGGGCGCGAAGACGTTTGAGCAATGCGCTGGCTTCTTGCGCATTCAAGGTGGCAGCAATCCGCTGGATGCAACGGGCGTCCACCCAGAGAGCTATGAAGTCGTGGAAAAGCTGCTGGCGCTGGTGAAAAAACCTATTCAAGAGGTCATGGGGCGCAGCGAAGTATTAAAGAGCATCAAGCCCGAGCAGATCGTGACTGAGAAAGCCGGCGCGCTCACGGTGCAAGACATCTTGGCCGAATTAGACAAACCCGGGCGCGATCCACGCGGCAGTTTCGTTGTCGCAAAACTCAGCGATGGCATTGAAGACATCAAGCATTTGGTCGTCGGCATGATCCTTGAAGGCACAGTCAGCAACGTCGCCGCCTTTGGCGCTTTCGTCGATCTCGGTGTGCATCAAGATGGCCTGATCCACGTGAGCCAACTCTCCCATAAATTCATCACCGATGCTAGCCAAGTGGTGCGCGCCGGGCAGGTGGTGCGCGTGAAGGTGATGGAAGTGGATGTGGCGCGGAAACGCATTGCACTAACGATGAAGCTGGATGCTGCGCCGGTGCGGGCTTCGGGTGATCGCAATGATCGAGGCGGGCGGGATAGAAGCGATTCAAGAGGCGGGGCAAATGCTTATCGACCTAGGCAGGAAGAGGTGCGCAATTCTTCGATGGCGGATAAGTTGGCGGCGCTCAAACGCTGAAGAACTGCGCGGCATGCGTGCAAAAGAGTAGACTTTAAACTGTATTAAAATACAGCTACGATGCATTCGATTTCCCTCTGATCACAAGTAGCCACCATGAGCCAGCCTCAAGCGATCCAACTCTTTGAAAGCGTGCAGGTGCGCTCGCATTGGAACGAGGCGCAAGAGAAATGGTATTTCTCTGTGGTGGACGTGGTGCAGGTGTTAACGGATTCTGCCCGCCCGCGCAAATATTGGAGTGATTTGAAAGTCAAGCTGCAGAAAGAGGGCAGCGAAGTGTCCGAAAAAATCGGACAGTTGAAAATGCGCTCGACCGACGGCAAAGCACGAGAAACCGACGCCGCAGATGTGCAAACCCTGCTACGCCTCATCCAATCCATCCCCTCGCCCAAAGCCGAGCCTTTCAAGCAATGGCTTGCCCGCGTAGGCTACGAGCGCATGCAAGAGATCGCCGATCCAGCGCAAAGCCTTAACCGCGCCCGCGAGAATTGGCAAAAACTCGGTCGCAGTGAGAAATGGATCCAGCAGCGCATGACGGGCCAAGAAACCCGCAACAAACTCACCGACTATTGGCAAACTCACGGCGTAGAAGGCTCTGATGAATTCGCCTTACTCACCAATATCATCCATCAAGAGTGGGCAGGCGTGAGCGTGAAAGAACACAAGGCGCTCAAAACTCTCAAAACACAAAACCTGCGCGATCACATGAGCGAGGCCGAGCTGATCTTCACTGCACTTGCCGAGCTTTCTACAAGGCAGATCGCGCAAACCACCGTCGCACAGGGATTGCAAGAAAACGCCAAAGCGGGTGTTGCTGGCGGGCGCGTGGCTAAGCGCGCGAAAGATGATCTTGAGCAGCAAACGGGGCAAAAGGTAGTGACGGGCAGTAATTTTTTACCGCCACCGAAACTGAAAACTAAGAAGCCAGCTTTGCGTTGATTGGTCGGCGATGGCGGATAAGTCGGCGGCGCTCAAGCGCTAGAGAGAATTTTGGAAAGGTAATCGTACTAAACTACCGTACGGTTGAAAATTGTGATGTCTAGTACCATCCAATTTGGCAGCTAAGATACTCGCTCAGGACAAGCTTCACCGTAAATGGCGACTTCGAGTAATCTACTCGATAGCGGTAACGCTCAAGCTGGACTACTTGCCAGCCGTGTTCAGATTGTTCGCCTTCAATCATTCCACTTGCACGCAGAAAAGCTCGGCTCCCAATCTCTGACCAGATAGCAAACGGTGAGTCGAATTCAAATTCTTTCCTCTCATCAGTACTCATAATAGCCAAAGGTTTTACACTTAGTAAATCGGGTTTATGGCGGAAGATTTCTGCACATTCGTAAGCAGCATGTCCGCAAGCAAGTTTCAGCAAAACATTTTTTACCCGATCAAGGTCTGGATACCAGATTCGTAGCTCTCCTTCCGATTGGCATGCGTTAGCTATTTCTTTAGCTAATTGCGGCTTTGATCTAAGTATTCGCGCTACCTTCTCTCGAAAAGTTACTGTCGGTGATGTGCAGCCGTTTATCGCGCAATCTAAAAAACATGCGAGATATTCCTCATTTAGCGAAAACCCGTTGTTGCATGCTTGGCAGCAGCCAACCACTGGAAGATCAGGTGGTAATGGCTCATCCAACAGCACTTTTGATGGCACATGATCTCTTGTGCCCGCAGGTGCGCCGCAATAGATGCAGCCTGAAAGCAGTCTTTGATCATGAAATAGTTTTCGAGGATCTGTCATGCAAATTGCGTTGAGCGTGATGTGTCAATCCCAGAGCGAATAGCACCCTCCAGCGTCGAAGGATACGGGCCTTCTACATAGTCGCCACACGCAATGACATTGGTAGCGATTTGAATCGGTGGTCTTTGCAAGCCCGGCGTGCAGGCGAAGGTGGCGCGTTTGTCGATGATGGTTTGCAATGGTTGAAGATTGGGCAAGTTCAATTGCTCGCGGCCTTGGGCGATGACGGCTTGTTCTATTTCTTGGGCGCTGCCTTGACTAGCGCTGACGACGAAGGCCAGGAGCCCTTGTTGGCCTCCTCGTTGTCCGGTCAATTGGCCACGGTCGAAGACGAATTGGGCGGGTTGCGCTGCGCTGCTTTTGAGCGCCATCATGGGCTCGGGCAGGCGAGCGCCTTGGGCAGTCGCATACACAGTGGCGATGGCTTCGTGTTGCAAGGCTTGCGCGATGCTGGCCCATTGTGTGTAGCCTGCGGCTTGCGCCAAGCGTGCAGCCTCCACGGGAGGTGTGGCGATCACTAAAGCATCGTATTTTTGATCAATATTGGTATCTAGCCGGCATAGAATCTGCGCAGAGTGCTCATCTTTTGATAGTGATTCAAAGCTCGTTAAGCGCTGCCCGGTGATGACTTGGCAGCCTCGCTTTGCTAGCCATGTGGCGGCGGTTTGCGGAAAAAGTGATCCTAAATCTGTGCGGGGCAGTAGCAAATTGGAGCTGGCCATTTGCAAACCATCTGGCGGCGCGGCAAACAAGGAATCGCGCAAGATGCGCAGGAAGACTTGGCCGCTGGCTCTGTCTGCGGGCGTATTCAGCGCGGAGACGCACAGGGGTTCGATCAGCATCTGCATCACAGGGGCGGTGAGCCTCAAGCAGAGCGTGGCGACTGATTCATGCGGGGCGCATTCAAAGCCTTTGAGCCGCCATAGGGCTGCGGCGCGAAGTAGGGAGAGCTTGTCTGCCCAGCTCCAGCCGCGTGCGCGCGCGATGCCCCATGCGACATCTAAGCCTTTGATGGGCGGGTTCTTCCAATCTGGAAGCACGAGCGCATCACCGTCGGGGAAGCGCAGTGTGAGCGGGATGCGATGCAACGCTGCTTGCAGATTGATGCCTACTTCGCGCATCAGGCGTAGCGTTTCGGAATACGCGCCGATGAGGATGTGTTGGCCGTTATCTAGCGTGGTTGTTTCGCCGCTGGGTAGATTGACTTCTAACGCTCTGGCTCTGCCGCCTAGGGTGCGAGAGGCTTCTATGACGGTGACTTGGTGGCCTGACTTTGTGAGTTCGATGGCGCAAGCAAGACCAGCCCATCCTGCACCGGCGACTAAAACTTTCATCATTAACGCCCCAGCGCCTGCACCTTCCACGCGAGCCAGAATTTGCGCAAAGGGGTGAGGCTGATGCGTTGGTGGAGGACAGCGTAGTTTTCTCTTTGGATCTCGTCCAATAGAGCACGGTAGATTTTGGCCATCATGAGGCCGGGTTTTTGAGATCTGGCATCGCCGCTGGGGAGCAAGGCGAAGGCTTCGTCGTAGACGGTTTGAGCGCGCTGGGCTTGGAATTGCATCAGGGCGGTGAAGCGTTCGCTGTAGCCTCGCGCGCCGAGGCTGAGTTCGTTGGCTTTGACTTCAAACTGCTGCAACTCATTGACGGGCAGGTAGATGCGACCACGTTGCGCGTCTTCGCCCACGTCGCGGATGATGTTGGTGAGCTGCAAGGCGAGGCCGAGTTTGTGGGCGTATGGCGTCGTGCGCTCATCTGTTTGACCAAAGATGCGGGCAGAGACTTCGCCGACCACGCCAGCGACCAAATGACAGTATTTTTGCAAACCGGGGTAATCGAGATAGCGCGTTTGCGTCAG